>NZ_JBHIPV010000009.1:90569-103020 GCF_042196165.1 Bartonella sp. AP20NXHL
TCAAAAGAGTGCATCCTTCCCCTCAACGGAAACTGCCGAACCCTCATGAAGCAGTATCCAATCCATAAGAGGATGCACTCTAGCCCTCAAAAAGAGTGCATCCTTCCCCTCAACGGAAACTGCCAAACCCTCATAAGGCAGTATCCGATCCATAAGAGGATTCACTCCGCCTTCAATAGAGTGAATCCTTCCCTTCAAGGGTTTTACTCAATTTTCATCGCATCTCATTATTTATGAACCCTCATTTTTATGAATCCTTGGTCAAAGGCACAAAAGGAAGTTTTCTAGCGACTGCCGTATCACCCATCTTATGGGATTCCACTTGCCTACAGAGCTTTCAAACCTTTTTACGCCTTCATAAAATCGAATCTAAAAGAATTCATTAAGGCAATTAAGGGTAAATTTTGTCAAAATATAGACAAAGTTTATTCTTTTTTGTGATTGTTGTATTTTTACTATAGTTATTTAAATCGAATTTATATATGATACGTATCGATATTTATTTATCGAAATAAATATAGGAGAAAAACTATGAATATCAGATATTTTTTCATAGCGGGGGCTATCACAAGTGGTTTAGCTCTCGCGATTCAAAAATCTGATCGTATAGTCAATAAACAGCCCTCTCCTATTGTTGCACCTTATACTATTGAGAAAACAAATTTACAGTTTGTTAAACAAGTAAGGGACACATCGGATACATTGAATATACTGAGAGTCAGTAATAGAAGCGCATCAGAACAAGCATCAATAAACGATATATACGAGAAAGGAAAAAGTTTATTGAATGCAATAGCTAGTTTTTTAGGATCAATTATTATATATTTCATACAACTTGTTTCTACTAGAGTATAAGCTACAAAAAGTTCTTAAAGTAAAGTTATATACATTTTGTATATATTGTAAAACTTAAATAAAAAGGCCCTTTTTAAATGGGGCCTTTTTTAGTTTAATTTTTCCTTTGTTTTAGTTTAATTTTTATTGTGTTTTTATTTTTATTGGCCAAATATCACAGCCTTCAAAAGTGCCATTTTTTGCCTTCCTCTCCCCTCAAATGACAAAGGCTCTAACCCTTAAAGGCTCTAACCCTTAAAGCTCCCCCATAGCGCTTTAATCAATGAGAATCCGCAATCCTTTTATTCTTCTTGTTCTTCCCAAAAATTCCTCTGTTTCAAGAAAATGACCATGCATCCCCTACATCATCGGATTGGCTTACAGATCTCCATGAAGCAGACTGAAAAACACAAAAATACCATATAAATTTTTGTATCAAGATCACCATACTGAAACGTTGTTGCAGCTTAACAAGCGCTGCTTCATTGGCAAGAACAGCTTAAAGACAAAAAACACCTCAAAGGAAAAAGACCCTAACACTGCTCAAAAATGCCATTTTTTGCCTTCCTCTCCCCTCAAATGACAAAGGCTCTAACCCTTAAAGGCTCTAACCCTTAAAGCTCCCCCATAGCGCTTTAGTCAATGGACCTTTCCCTCATACCGCTTGAATAAGGCACTTGAATAAGCGATAATTTATGAGCATTTTCTAACAAAACAACAGAACAGTCTTAAAGAAGAGAGTAGAATTTATAATTGATTTTTCCCCCTATTCTTGAGGATCAAGCTATTTCCAGTCTATTTTTTAAAATCTTGGCTATTCTTCTTGATTTTTCGAGCCCTTTATTTGGCTCTGGTAAGAAAGGTGTGAAAGCGTCTCAATCATGGCGCTTTCACATCTTTTAAATAAGAGTGCTTTCCTTCAACAGGAGAGTACAACACTAATCAATTTTTATATCCATAAATGCAGGTTCACCATCTTTAATATAAGTAATATCAGGAGCATGTTTTACCCCCTCTGCTTCAAACACGAACTGTTCATCACTCACATCAAATCCTTGTTCCCTTAATTCTTGTTTTTTCTCCTCGACTAATTTTTTATGAAAAGCACGTTTTTGATTACACGTATTAGGGGATCTCACTCTGAAAAGCTGATAGTCCATGGCTATAGACCACTTCTCAGCAACCCGTTCCAGTAGATCGTAACTGAACTTTCCTTCCCTTTTCACTTCTTGAGCGATCACCATCGCGCGTTCCAAATGGACTTTTTCAATGGTTTCATCAAAGCCAAGCTTCTCCCCTGCCGTAAAACTTTCGTCATAAGAAGCTAAAGTCTCAACATCGCCCAGTAAGGCAAGAGCAGCAAGATGCAGCAAAGCATAAGGTGCGAGCTCTATGTCATCATCCGGTGCCCAAGATAAAGAGTCTTTTTCCCAAGGGGGAATACCATATTGAGAGCGAAACATTTCATGCAAAGAATCATCTTCCATTGTCCATTTTAAAGTTTTATCGAGTGCTTTCTTTAAAAGCTGGACGCTCACTTTTTCTTCAAAAATTTCCAATCCATTGGGTACAAAATTCATAAATACCGTTGGAACAACCCCAGAATTATGAGGATTAATCGTCTGACAAGCCGCCGCAAAAATACCGCTCATAATTAAAAGTCCGCGATCAAAAGGCGAAAATTCTTCCACTCGTTTCTCGTTATAAAGAAACTGCACTTCGCGATCTGGTAAAAAGAGGGTTGCCAAATAATCTCCCTTTCCCTCGATTTCCACCGACCATCCCAAGCTTTTTAAAAGCCCTGTTGCACTTTCTATCGTGAGAATTTCATCATCATCATCATAATCGGCAGAGAACTCTTTTTCCTTTAGTTGCAAACGCCTCTCCTGCACCACAGCTTCATCTTTCCAAAACTGCTGCGTTGCAAGATCATTTTCTTTAAGCACTCTTTCCAGCTCGCCTTTCACTTGGAAATTCATTTTCATCCGTTTAAAGACAGAGGTATAAAGAGCTAAAATAAGCATGATAATGATCATGCAAATAACAATCATCACCCAAAACAGGGGATCTAATAGAAATACGGCTATAGGATCACTGTTCATTTTTCCCCTCTCAGTCTTTACAAAGCCCGTGCGACAGAGAGCTTATGTGCTCTCGCACCGAGATTGCTTCTTCTAGTTTCTGAATATTTTTTCGCAACTCACCCGTCACTTTGGTGCGAAGCCATAACATAACCGGAATAAAAATAATAACACAAACCGTTATGATGTCCGTTGTTTTAAAGAGAACGGCATGCACAACATATTGCCACCCTGTCAGCTGCCAATTCAATACACCTGGTATTTCTAGAACCATTTTCCACATGATAATGAGAACCGCAATAGCAAAGATAATTTTATAATCCTTTGCTGAGAGCAACGCTTGCTGGAGCGAAAAAGAATGCACTCCTTTATGCGTTTCTTGCTCTGATGCCCAATTTTGCTCCTTCATGTATTCCCCTCTCACTCTTTGAAAAGACCCGTGCGACAGAGAGCTTATTTGCTATCACACAGAGATTGCCTCTTCTCGTTTCTGGATTTTTTTCCAATTTACGCATTATGATGATGCAAAACCCAAATACCACCGGAATAAAGAAAAGTACACAGGCCATTATGGTTTGCGTCATAATAAAAATTATAATATTCCTGCTACCTTGCCACCCTCTTACCTTCCTCACATTGCAAACAATAAAGATTTTCAAACCACGCCAATCTGTAAACAATAGTCACAATTCAGCTTTTTCTTCCCAAAAATTCTCCTATTTTCAAGAAAATGACCCTGCAGCCCCACTTCAATAGGATTCATTTCAAAGCTTGAATGAACAAGGCTCATAAAAATACGAAAACAACCCATATATCGCGAACACCTACAAGCAAAACCGTTCCTTCCTCACGCCTCAAACGATAAAGTAAGTCCCAAGCACTCACTCTAGGCTCTAAACCCCATGGGCTCTTATTCCCTTAAATCAATACTAATCCATAATCGGCTTTTCTTTCACTCAATGCCACCCTCAACACTGCTCCTTAGAGCAATGTTTACGGACACCTCATGAAAGAGCACCAAAAAATATCAGAGGCAAAATGGTATAGAGAGCAATCCCTATAAAGGCTGAATCTCTCATAATTTCTTCATTATTTTTTCCCTCTCATGACTTCTCAAACGCTGTATCCTGTTCTTGCAAGACGTTTTTCAGTTCTTTTCTTAAACAGCGATACGTTCTCACCTGCTTAAAGACACCATAATAAAGTTGTAAAATCATCATAGGAATACAAGCAACCACCAATGTCACGCACATAAGCACGAAACTGAATATTGTAACAAGAATATCGTCCATTTTCCACTTCACACTTTCTTTATATCGATCCTTTTGATCGGTTATTTTACCCCGTTGCTGATCTATTCCTTTCAATTTCCGAATATTTTTTACCAACAAACGCCGCAATATGAAGCAGAGTATAAACATAACTGGGAACAAGACCCAAACACACACTGTAATAACTTTCCAAAACGCATACAGAGAGAGAAAAAGAGGTGTATCCTGCCACCCTGTCAAGTTCTCTTGGCTACCCAAAGATGAGAGAAAGAAAATCCTGTTCCATAGCTCAATAATGAGAGAGAGAAAACAAATGACAACATGCTCTCGCACAGAAAAAATACTTTTTTCGAAAAAATGGCGCAGTCCATTATAAAATGCTGAATTTTTCCCCTTCATTGCTCTTCCTTTTTTTATGAAAAACGCATTTCTTTATCTCATGCCCGCTCTTTTAAGAACCACGAAAAGTGCGATGCATGGCGCTTCCCTTGTTTTCAACAAAAACCCCCAACTTTCTAAAAGCGCGGTTGCTCTTCCCAATGATTAAGAGCATCCTCCTCATTACAAACGAAAATAGGCTATCCTCTTTGCCAGATGATTTTCCAACCATCCCCTCTTCTTGTGTCACGAGAGCTTCTAAACATTGCCTCTTACCCCTCACGATAGCTACAAAAGCGCCTTGTCACTCTCTTTATCTTACGCGTTTTAATGCCCGTCTCACTTTACGATACGTTCTCACCTGCTTGAAAACAAAATAGTAAAATTCTAAAATGAGCATGACAACACCCGCAGGAAAAAAGACGTTTAGCAGAAATATCAACCAAAAGTATACGATAAAAAAACAGCTTATTTTTTCTCTATTGTTTTTTACTGGATTATTTTGTTGATCGATTGTGTGACCCCGTTGCTGGATAGCCTCTTCTAACTGCTGAATCTTTTTTTTCAACAAATACGTTAAGATGAGATAAAGCACCAATAAAACAGGCATCAAGGCAACAACAACCACCATGATGACTTCACGCAGCACAAAGAGCGCCACAAGAGTGCTATCCTGCGATACACTCAACGGCCACTTGGCTTCTAATGGGATCAAAAGAGCTTTATAACCTATCCCAATAAGGATAGAAATAAGACAAATAATCATATGATCTTTATAAGAACGAAATGATTTTCCAAAAAAAAGAGAGCACCGTTTGTTATAAAATGTGGAATTTTCCCCCTTCATTTGCTCTTCCCTTTTATGCAACTGTTTGTCCCTAACTTTATAAGGACACGCATAATCTCTCAAAGCACAATTGCATCCATTATCGTCAAACAGAACACCCCAGAAAATACTCGTATTGCATATTCATGTTGCCAATAGTTTTGCCAATTCACGTGCTTGTTTTAAAGAAATCTCTCAACACTTCCAAACCAACGCGCGTACACCCCATTTCATGAACAGCCCCCATGAAAGGGATAACAATAGCGCTCCCATGAATATATCCCCTTACTATAAACTCTATCACTACCATTGTTTCAATAAAAAATGTAATCCGGCACCATTCATATACGCCCCCTGCGGCCTCTACAATAGCCTTACCCTCCCTTGCAACAAGCTACGCCATAACTCGTTCCTCAACACGGACAACCCCATTAGCCTAAGGCTCCCTGCAACAACCCCACCCCTGCCCAAAAAACAGCCCTATCTAGCTTCTACGATAGCCTTTATCCCTTGAAAAGACAGAAGCATTTTTATTCTTTTCTCAATTGTTTTCGGACCCCCCACTTAAGACATGAAAAAAGGAACTTCCATTGATTTGCAAATGATCGCGCAATAAGAGCATTTGAAATGAGAAAATCTTACAACTTTCTTATTCCAATTAAAAAGGATCAATGATCATTCAAAATATGACGATATATTCCATTCTTCATTGGGGATCTTGCAAGCCAATAGCTTAGAATATATTCATCAAAGCGCTTCTAAGACAGAGAGACAGCCGCAATTCTTGAGATCAAGCATTTTAATATTAATGAAAGCACTAACATTCCCTTGCAAATTTGAGGTGTTGTTTTGTCAACAATCTTGTTAGCATGGATTGATTCTATAACTATGCGATATCAGCACAATTGCTCTTTATAAACAGCATTGATACGCGCCATTTTACTCACACTTCTTTATAAGCCTTGCGTTATAGGCTTGTGGGGAAAAGATAAAGGAGAATCCTGTTGAATATAGCAATTATTTTGGGGTCTGTGCGTCAACCTTCCTTAACAAGAACTTTAGCCAATTATTTAGCGGATTGCCTCATAAAGCGGGGTGCATCACTTCAGTGGGTTGATTTGCGTGAACAGCCCTTGCCGATGACAGATCCCGATTATCATCAGCAGGTAGAGGCTAATCCAAGTGCTGCGGTCCGTGAGTTTGTAAAAACCATTGCAGCGGCTGATGGCGTTATTCTAGCAAGCCCCGTTTATCAAGGGTCTTATTCGGGTGTTTTAAAAAATGCTCTTGATAATTTGAGCTATAATGCCTTTTTAAATAAACCTGTTGGACTTATCTCTCATGGGAGTACGGCCAAAAAATGTGCACAACCGTGTGAGCATTTAGTTCCGGTGGTGCACACGCTTTATGGTTATACACTCCAATGTCAAATCGCCTCTTCCAACGAAGATTTTTCCTCAGATGATGAAGGTCGTACTTGGAAAGTTACAAGTGAAGAGGTACAAACACGTTGTGAAAGACTTGCTGATGAAATGTACACATTTTTAAAGCAAAGAGGTGGGATTTAAAGTAATAAGGGAGGGGGCATGAAAAAAAAGGATGCGCACTATCGTTATTTAGTGGTAGGGGGCACAGGGATGCTAGCCCCTTTGTATCAATCACTAAAGCCGCAAGAAGTGATTATTGCTGCACGCTTTCTTTCCCATAAAGTCCAGCTTGAGGCATTGCACAACAAACAGTTGTGTGTGTCGTTGGATTATGATTGTGCGGCATCAAAGGCGCAATTTTTAGAAGCTGTGAAGCAATGGCATGATCTAAAATATTGCATATTATGGATTCATTCGCCCGCCTATGCATTTTCTTGCGCATTAATTGAGCAGTTGGCTCTTTTGCCTAAACCGCCATGTATTCTTCATATTTTTGGTTCCAACATGCATGATCAAATGATCCTCGAGTGCGCGCGCAAAAACAAGGTTGATTTTATCCCCATTCAATTAGGACAAAAAACAACGCCCAAAGGTTTACGATGGCTGACCCATAAGGAGATAAGCCAACAGGTACTGGATGCCATAAAAAACCATATGAATAAACAAAACTTATGATCAATACCTATGGCTTTGCAAAGAAGCAGTACCCCTTCAATCTCTATCCATACCCGAACACCCTCTTGAATAGCCCATACTCTCTTACATCATAGGCTTTGAGAACGAACAATCCCCCTCCCTTACGCCTCTAAACAGCATGCCTATATCAACAGCTCCAAAACCAAACGTTTTTCTAACCCTTCTCACACGGGCTTATCCCCTTCTCACAACCATCACAGCCCTTGAGCAACCACACACCGTTTTACAGTTTCACGTTTTTACGATTTTGCAAATTCACAGAAAACAAGCAAACTTCCGATAAACAGCCCCATTAAAGCCTATACAAACCTATCATCAGCCTATTCATTGCCATCAACCCTTTTCCCCCAACGCCCTCCATTCCTCCATTCCCCCATTCCAATTTTGACGCATTGCACAATCCAACCTTTACGCCTCCATTGGCACCCTCTTCTCCCCATATCCGCCCCACAACCATCACGGCTCTTGAGCAACCACACACCCTTTTACAGTTCCACGTTTTTACGATTTTGCAAATTCACAGAAAACAACAAAACTGCCGATAAACCGCCCCATTAAAGCCTATACAAGCCTATTACAAACCTATCACCAGCCTATTCATTGCCATCAACCCTTTTCCCCCAACGCTCCCCATTCCCCCATTCCCCCATTCCAATTTTGACGCATTTCACAATCCAACCTTTACGCCTCCATTGGCACCTTTTCTCCCCAACCGCCCCACAACCGTCACGGCTCTTGAGCAACCACACGCCCTATTACAGTTTCACGCTTTTACGATTTTGCAAATTCACAGAAAACTAGCAAACTGCCGATAAACCGCCCCATTAAAGCCTATCACCAGCCTATTACAAACCTATCATCAGCCTATTCATTGCCATCAACCCTTTTCCCCCAACGCCCTCCATTACCCCATTCCCCCAATTCCCCATTCCCCCATTTCAATTTTGACGCATTGCACAATCCAACCTTTACGCCTCCATTGGCACCTTTTCTCCCCATATCCTCTCCACAACCATCACGGCTCTTGAGCAACCACACACCCTTTTACAGTTCCACGTTTTTATGATTTTGCAAATTCACAGAAAATAACAAACTTCCGATAAACCGCCCCATTAAAACCTATACAAGCCTATTACAAACCTATCATCAGCCTATTCATTGCCAACAGCCCTTTTCCCCCAACGCCCTCCATTCCCCCAATTCCCCATTACCCCATTCCAATTTTGACGCATTGCACAATCCAACCTTTACGCCTCCATTGGCACCTTTTCTCCCCAACCGCCCCACAACCGTCACGGCTCTTGAGCAACCACACGCCCTATTACAGTTTCACGCTTTTACGATTTTGCAAATTCACAGAAAACTAGCAAACTGCCGATAAACCGCCCCATTAAAGCCTATCACCAGCCTATTACAAACCTATCATCAGCCTATTCATTGCCATCAACCCTTTTCTCCCAACGCCCTCCATTCCCCCATTACCCCATTCCAATTTTGACGCATTGCACAATCCAACCTTTACGCCTCCATTGGCACCCTCTTCTCCCCATATCCGCCCCACAACCATCACGGCTCTTGAGCAACCACACACCCTTTTACAGTTCCACGTTTTTACGATTTTGCAAATTCACAGAAAACAACAAAACTGCCGATAAACCGCCCCATTAAAACCTATACAAGCCTATTACAAACCTATCATCAGCCTATTCATTGCCATCAACCCTTTTCCCCCAACGCCCTCCATTACCCCATTCCCCCAATTCCCCATTCCCCCATTTCAATTTTGACGCATTTCACAATCCAACCATCCTCCATTGGCACCTTTTCTCCCCAACCGCCCCACAACCGTCACGGCTCTTGAGCAACCACACGCCCTATTACAGTTTCACGTTTTTACGATTTTGCAAATTCACAGAAAACTAGCAAACTGCCGATAAACCGCCCCATTAAAGCCTATCATCAGCCTATTACAAACCTATCACCAGCCTATTCATTGCCATCAACCCTTTTCCCCCAGAGATCAGCGTAAAATGAGAAAAACAATCGATGCCCTCCTCCCAAGCCGTGAAGCAATGGCATGATCTAAAACTTATGCCTCCCCCATGACACGAGCACTACATGCGCTTTTTCAGCGCTGCGTTTAATTGTTTGGTAACCTTGTAATACGAGATCAAACGCTTGATAAAAGAAATATACAGTGCCACAATGGGTATTGTTAAGAAAAAATCAAAAACACCCCCCAGCAGAATGATCAAAATCACCGTCCAAAATGCCGCTATTTCGTAATGCATTTTATCCCCTTCCCTTTATAAATTGATTGATTGGGTTGCTTCAGTCACTTCTTCCAACTGCTGAATCTTCTTTTTCAATCGATGAGTTAAAATTTCACGAAGGATCACAACAACAGGGATCGTTGCAAAAATACATACCGATAAAAAAAACCAGAAAAACAAGAGAATGATAATATATTCAAATCTGCTCTCATCTACCTTAGCAGCTATCCCTTTAGAGAAAATCACATAGACATAAGCTTTGAAAAACATAATGATGAAAGAGAGGCATGCGTGGAGGATATAATCTTTGCGTGAAAAAGCGAGCCATTTTTTTAACGAATAGAAACTTATCTGTGTTTCTAGTGCTAAGTTTTGCGGCACTCTCTCTTTTTCTTTTCCGCTTTTTTCAAAGAAACAAAAACGCTGTGGATGTTCTTTCATCAAACGTCTTTGTTTTTTCACTCTGTAATAGAGCCTCAAACGCTTGATTAAAGAATAATAAGGCGCCACAATAATCATATTCACAAAAATGGCAAAAACTGTAACTGCATTTAGAAGAAAATATCCAACCGGCAGAAACAAAATAAAAAACGCGATCTCACCCCTCATGTGTATAACCTCATTGATTAATCTCTTGCTGCTTTATTTTTTTTTAGTTTTTTCTTTATTTTTTCCAATTTACGCTCTTTAAAACGACAAATGCCCCACAAAATAGGAAGGGGTGTGAGAAGACAAAACCATATCAACACTGGTAAGAGAAAAATAAGAGAACCAATTCCTTCCCATCTTGTCCATTGCAACGGCTGTACCAGAGACTTTGCACCCGCAGGAACTTCTAAAGCCATCATGATAAGGCATGTACAAAACATGATAAAAAAGCGGTGCCCTATTATTTTACACCGTCCCACCCCTTTACGCCTTTCCACTGAAGACACCATAAATTTTCTAAATGAAAAGAAAGACTCTTCAAATGTTGCTTTTTTCTCCTGCATTGTTCCCCTCTGCTTTTACGCTTCGCGCTTTTTACGCTCTATTTTTAGGTTTAAGCTCTTTTTAATTTATCTAAACGCTTTATTTTTTCTCAATAATTTTTTTCCTCAACCCTAATTTCTACATCCATATATTCTAACTCCCCATCCTTTATGTAAAGAATATGAGGACGATAGTTTTTTCCATCAACCTCACAAATCGCGTCCTTTTCGTAAACAAAATATCCCTGTTGCCTTAATTCTTCTCTTTTTTCCTCGATCAAATTTTCATAAGAATCTCTTCTTCTATTGCACAAATTGGGATCTGTAGCTCTAAAATATTCATAGCTCTCTACCTCCATGGAAAAATCCTTTGCCGCCTGTTGAAGCAAATCGTAACTGGGTTGCTTTGTCTTTTCTACCGCTTGAGCGATCACCATTGCGCGTTCCAGATGCTCCTCTTCGATGCTTGTTTCAAAGCCCAGCTTCTCACCTTCCATAAAGCTTTTGTGATAAGAGTGTAAAGTTTCAACATCGCCCATCAAAGCCAGAGCTGCAAGATAACGCAGGGAATAAGAAGCCAACCGAGGGACCACAGTTTTGTTTTCCCAAGGCAGGATTCTATATTGAGAGTGAAGCATCTTGCCAAGATCAACCTCAGTCATTGCCTTTTCTAAAGCTTTCTCGAGTGCACGACGTAAACATCCAACGCTTACCTTTTCTTCAAAAATTTCCACCCCCTTCACATCAAAACTCAATTCAAGAGCAATCAAGCCTCCAGAATTATAAGGGTCTATCGTTTGGCAAGCCGCCGCATGAATACCAGAAACCACCGCAATTGCACAATCAAATCGCGGATACCCCTTCTCAGCATTATAAAGAAACTGCACTTCACGATCTGGTAAATAATAGGTGGCCAAATGATCCCCTTTTCCCTCAATTTCCACCTTCCACCCCAAGCTCTTTAAAAGCGCCGTTGCACTTTCCATCGTTAAGATTTCCTCATCAGAAAGAGAAAACTCTTTTTCCTCAGATAACAGCTTAATCATCGGCGTTGCTCCACTAGACGGCTCAAAAGCGATAGGTTGTTCAAGCACGCGGCTTAATTCTTTTGTCACTTGGCAATACAGTCTCACCCGCTTGAAAGTAGAGTAATACAATGCCCAAATAAACATCATGACCACAGCAGAAAGCAGCGTGAAAAGCGTCAAGCCCACACCCCACGAGAGTACAACAATAATATCCATCATTTTAATATCTATCATTTTCCCCGCCCCTTCATGCGCTGTTTTGTTGAGAAGCGGTTTTTCTCCGCTTCCAGAGTGCTTGATCCAACTTATCAATCTTTTCTTTCAACAGAACCGTGAAAATGATACGAACCACAAAGGCAACAGGGATGAACAAAAAAATAAACCATGATATAAGCTCCATAATTAACGAGAGAGCTGCCACGACATCCCCTTCCCACTCCGCCAACTTCCACCCAAGCAACATGGGTACGAAGCGAAGAGCCATTCTTAAAGCTGCCACAATGAAAGCAATACAAAAGATGACTTTATAATTTTTGCGTGTCAGAAACGCTTCTTCAAGCGAAAAAGACCGTAATTCTTCATCCAATGATGCATTTTTTCCATTGCCCCTCATTTTTTATCCCTCATTTGTTTCAATTTTCAAGCCATTTTCATGAACCGAAGCTT
>NZ_JBHIPV010000010.1:0-76976 GCF_042196165.1 Bartonella sp. AP20NXHL
GTTTTGCTATTCGTGAAGGTGGTCGTACTGTTGGTGCCGGTATCGTCTCTAAGATCATTGAATAAATAATGCTTGTTAAAGGGTGTTAAAAGTGTTTTAGTTTTGAGAGTTAGGGGTATAGCTCAGTTGGTAGAGCGGCGGTCTCCAAAACCGCAGGTCGCGGGTTCAAGTCCTGCTGCCCCTGCCAAAGGGGGGGATTTTACATATAAGGGAGTGGATTTTGCTGCCTTTTTCGCTTTTTTTGATATGGGGCTTGTTTTTTTGTGTGTGAAACGGTATTGAATAGAAAGTAAGGAAATTGCATAAGTCTGAAAGTTGGCTTTTGCATTTTTTCCTGTTTATTTTGTTCTATAAAACACAATAGGACTAGAGAGAGTATAGTGTGACGATGGCATCTAAAACCAATCCGATTACCTTTTTGAAGCAGGTTTATGCAGAAACAATTAAAGTGAAATGGCCTACACGTCGTGAGACGGTTATTTCTACTATTATGGTTTTGTTGGTAACTGCATTGGCTTCAGCTTTCTTTTTTATTGTGGATCAGGTTATGCATTTTGGTGTTTGGCGGGTTATTGATCTTCTGAAATATCTTTTTAGTTGAGAATGTAAGGAAGTGTGACTGTGGCAGCTCGTTGGTATATTGTTCAGGCATATTCAAATTTTGAAAAGAAAGTAGCGGAAGCTATTGATAAGGAGGCAAAGCAAAAGGGACTTGATCATCTTTTTGAAAAGATTTTTGTTCCAACAGAGCGTGTTGTAGAGGTTCGTCGTGGACGCAAAGTTGATACTGAGCGAAAGTTTTTTCCTGGTTATGTTCTTGTTCGTGCTGAGTTAACAGATGAAGTTTATCATCTTATTAAGAATACGCCTAAAGTGACAGGTTTTTTAGGATCGGATGCGCGTCCTGTTCCAATTTCTGATCGAGAGGTTGAGCAAATTCTCAAACAAGTTCAGGAAAGGGTTGAGTCTCCAAAGTCCTCTGTATTGTTTGAAGTTGGAGAGCAAGTTCGCGTTGCTGATGGTCCTTTTGTTTCGTTTAATGGAATTGTTCAAGAGGTTGAAGAAGAGCGCTCTCGTCTTAAGGTTGAAGTGCTTATTTTTGGGCGTCCTACGCCTGTTGATTTGGAATTTGGTCAGGTTGAAAAACTCTGATTAAACTTAGAGTAGTTTTAATTACTTTAAGGAAGGAGTGGGAGGTGATTTATAGCTTTTGTCGGCTTAATGATCCGAACCACGTGACTGCAGCGGGTAACGGGCAAGGTGAATTGTCAGTATACCAGTGAAATTAAAGGCAGATTGTTATGGCAAAAAAAAGTATAGGTCAGCTTAAGTTGCAGGTTCCTGCAGGAGCTGCTACTCCATCTCCACCGATTGGTCCAGCTCTTGGGCAGCGTGGTATTAATATCATGGAGTTTTGTAAGGCGTTTAATGCAGCTACACAAGAAATGGAAAAGGGAGCGCCGATTCCAGTTGTTATTACGTATTATCAAGATAAGTCTTTCACATTTTCTCTCAAGACGCCTCCTGTATCATTCTTTTTAAAGAAGGAAGCAAACCTGAAATCTGGCTCAAAAGAGCCTGGTAAAGTGTCTGTAGGAAGCATTTCTCGCGATAAAATTCGTTCGATTGCGGAATCAAAGATGAAAGATCTTAATGCGAATGACATTGAGGCAGCAATGCGTATGGTTGAAGGTTCTGCTCGCTCGATGGGCTTGGAAGTGGTGGGCTAATATTATGGCAAAAGTAGCAAAAAGAATAAAAAATATCCGGAAAGATATTGATTTTAATGAACTTTACGCTTTAAAAGATGCCGTTTCAATGGTTAAGGAGCGTGCAGTTGCTAAGTTTGATGAAACAATCGAAATTTCAATGAACTTGGGTGTTGATCCTCGTCATGCTGATCAAATGGTTCGAGGTGTTGCTCATTTGCCTAATGGGACAGGGAGAAATATTCGTGTTGCCGTTTTTGCTCGTGGGGATAAGGCTGAGGAAGCTAAGGCGGCAGGAGCTGATATTGTGGGTGCCGAAGATTTATTTGAAAGCGTTAATAGAGGGACTATAGACTTTGATCGTTGTATTGCAACGCCGGACATGATGCCTCTTGTTGGTCGTCTTGGTAAGATTCTTGGTCCACGGAGTTTGATGCCAAATCCGAAGGTTGGTACTGTAACACTTGATATCGCCGGTGCTGTCAAAGCTTCTAAAGGTGGTGCTGTTGAGTTTCGTGTGGAAAAAGCTGGTATTGTGCATGCTGGTATTGGTAAGGCTTCTTTTGGTGTTGAAAAAATCGTAGAAAATATAAAAGCCTTTGCAAGTGCAGTTATTAAAGCTAAACCGCAAGGTGCAAAAGGTGAATATATTAAACGCGTTGCTGTTTCGTCGACTATGGGAGTTGGTGTTAAAGTTGATCCAGCAACGGTTCGTTCAGAGTTAATGTAAGCTGATTTATGATTTTGTTTTTTTGGGTATGGGAATATCAAAATTGTATTTTAAAGTGCTGGTTTTGATCAGCATTTAGCTATCTAAGCTTTATAGGGCTTAGGTTGTGCCCGGAGAAATTCCGGAATATCCTGTCCGAGATTGTAGGTGATACTTTTAAGTATCTTAATCAAAAAAAACCTGCATGAGACTGGGGTAAAAACTGAGAGTTAAAAGACTTAAAGGGTTTGAGCCAAGGTTGCCTTTGAACGCTGTGCGTGAAAAAGGGGACAGGATCCTCATCGGTGACATGAAGTATTTTATGTTATCAAAGGTAACCAACAGGTTTGTTTTAAGTAAATCTGTTAAATGGAGAGAGACAGTGAATAGAGCGGAAAAACGCGAATTTGTTACATGGCTTAACGAGGCTTTTCGGAAGTCTGGTTCTGTTGTTGTTGCACATTATTCCGGTCTGACAGTTTCACAGATGAATGATCTGCGTTCGAAAATGGGTGAAGCTGGCGGTGCCGTTAAAGTCGCCAAAAACCGTCTTGCTAAAATCGCTCTTCAGGGCACGGAATCTGAATCGATAGTGGGTTTGTTTACTGGACAAACACTTATTGCTTATTCAGAAGATCCAATCACAGCACCGAAAGTTGCTGTTGATTTTGCGAAAAGCAATGACAAATTTGTCATACTTGGCGGTTCAATGGGTGCAACAAGTTTAACTGTAGATGCTGTGAAGTCATTGGCTTCATTGCCTTCATTAAACGAGTTGCGTGCAAAACTTGTGGGTATGATTTCTACCCCTGCGACCCGTATTGCACAGGTTGTTAATGCCCCTGCTGGTCAGGTTGCACGTGTCATTGGAGCATATGCTCAGGAGGATAAGGCGGCTTAAGGCTGTTTGTATTCACGTTTATGGAAGAGCTTTAATGCTTTTCTGTTTTTTTGGATAAAATTTAATAATGGTTCAAATCTTTTAATTGAAGGAATTTAAAAATGGCTGATCTAGAGAAGATCGTAGAAGACCTTTCTAATCTAACCCTTTTGGAAGCCGCTGAGCTTTCTAAGTTACTTGAAGAAAAGTGGGGAGTTTCGGCTGCTGCTCCTGTAGCTGTCGCTGCTGTTGCTGGTGCTGCTGCTCCAGCTGCTGAAGAAAAAACAGAATTTGATGTTATTCTTGTTGAAGGTGGCGCACAAAAAATTAATGTTATTAAGGAAGTTCGTGCTCTTACTGGACTTGGTCTTAAAGAAGCTAAAGATCTGGTTGAAGGTGCACCTAAGCCTATTAAAGAGGCTGCTTCTAAAGAAGAAGCAGAAAAAATTAAATCTCAACTTGAAGCTGCTGGTGCTAAAGTGGAACTTAAGTAAATTTAATTTTATCGGCGGGCATTTATGTTCGCCGATTTCTTTCTCTTAATACAAAGAGGGAAAATAATGAGTAAAAAACCTTTTCCTAATGGTTTCGTAACAGGAATGGGATAGGTTTAGATTACTTACTCCTTCATCATAGAGTCAAAAAGATAAATGGCTTATGTTGGTGGGGAAAGTTAATGATGCTCATTATTGAGTGTCAAGTGAACTGGTCTGCATATGCAGGTTAATGATATAAGGCTTTCAAGGTTGGTCTACCTTGAAGAGTAAAGATCAAGGAGCGACGATGGCTCAGACTCACGCAATGATGTCTCAATTCAATGGTCGTAAGCGCGTACGCAAATTTTTTGGTAAGATTCCTGAAGTAGCAGAAATGCCGAATCTTATTGAGGTTCAAAAAGCGTCATACGATCAGTTTCTCATGGTTGAGGAACCGAAAGGTGGACGACCAGATGAAGGTTTGCAAGCTGTTTTTAAATCTGTTTTTCCTATTTCAGATTTTTCCGGTACAGCTATGCTTGAGTTTGTAGGTTATGAATTTGATTTACCAAAATTTGATGTTGAAGAGTGCCGTCAACGTGATTTAACTTATGCTGCCCCATTAAAGGTCATATTGCGTTTGATTGTTTTTGATGTTGATGAGGATACTGGCTCCAAAGATATCAAAGACATTAAAGAGCAAGGCGTTTATATGGGCGATATGCCTTTAATGACGACGAATGGTACCTTTGTTGTTAATGGTACGGAGCGTGTTATTGTTTCTCAGATGCATCGTTCTCCTGGTGTCTTTTTTGACCATGATAAAGGAAAGTCCCATTCATCAGGAAAGCTTCTTTTTGCTGCTCGTGTTATTCCGTATCGTGGTTCTTGGCTTGATATTGAGTTTGATGCTAAGGACATCGTTTATGCGCGTATTGATCGACGGCGCAAAATTCCTGTTACAAGTCTTTTGATGGCATTAGGTATGGATGCGTCAGATATTTTATCAACGTTTTATGATAAAGTGACTTATGAGCGTGATGGAGAAGGATGGCGAGTTCCTTATTCTGTTGATCGCTTTAAAGGAATGAAGCTCATTTCTGACCTTATAGATGCAGATAGTGGTGAAGTCGTTGCGGAGGCTGGTAAAAAATTAACAGTTCGTACTGCGAAGTCTTTGGCAGAAAAAGGACTTAAAGCGGTTAAAGTTAGTGAAGATGATTTATTAGGTTGTTATCTAGCTGAAGATATCGTCAATTACGAAACAGGTGAAATCTACCTTGAGGCTGGTGATGAAATTGACGAAAAAGTATTAAAAATTTTGCTTGATGTTAGTGCTGATCAAATCAATATTCTTGATATTGATCACATGAATATTGGCGCTTACATCCGCAATACTTTGAAGGTGGATAAAAATGAAAGTCGGCAGGATGCGTTATTTGATATTTACCGAGTAATGCGTCCAGGTGAGCCTCCAACAATCGATACAGCAGAAGCAATGTTCCATTCATTGTTTTTTGATCCAGAGCGTTATGATCTTTCTGCTGTTGGGCGTGTTAAGATGAATTTGCGTATGGATCTTGATTGTCCAGACACAGTTCGCATTTTACGCCAAGAGGATATTCTTGCTGTTGTTAAGATGTTGGTTGAATTGCGTGATGGACGTGGTGAAATTGATGATATTGATAATCTTGGCAACCGTCGCGTTCGTTCCGTTGGGGAGTTGATGGAAAATCAATATCGCATTGGTCTTCTTCGTATGGAGCGTGCGATAAAAGAGCGTATGTCATCGGTTGAAATTGATACAGTTATGCCACAGGATTTGATCAATGCAAAGCCTGCTGCAGCAGCAGTTCGTGAGTTTTTTGGGTCTTCACAATTGTCGCAGTTTATGGATCAAACCAATCCATTGTCGGAAATTACCCATAAGCGTCGTCTTTCTGCTCTTGGTCCAGGCGGTTTGACTCGTGAACGTGCGGGTTTTGAAGTCCGTGACGTACATCCTACGCATTATGGTCGTATTTGTCCGATTGAAACACCAGAAGGCCCTAATATTGGTCTAATCAACTCCTTAGCAACATTTGCGCGAGTTAACAAATATGGCTTTATTGAAAGTCCATATCGAAAAATTATTGATGGAAAAGTTACAAAAGAAGTTATTTATCTTTCAGCGATGGAAGAAGCAAAGCATTATGTCGCTCAGGCTAATTCTTCATTAGATAGCGAAGGTCGTTTTATAGAAGAGTTTGTTGTTTGCCGTCATGCTGGTGAAGTTTTAATGGCGCCGCGTGATCATGTTGATTTGATGGATGTTTCACCAAAACAGTTGGTTTCAGTTGCAGCAGCGCTTATTCCTTTTTTGGAAAATGATGATGCGAATCGTGCACTTATGGGATCAAACATGCAGCGTCAGGCAGTTCCTCTTGTACGCGCTGAAGCACCATTTGTTGGGACGGGAATGGAATCCATAGTTGCGCGCGATTCAGGAGCTGCTGTGAGTGCAAAACGTAGTGGTGTTGTTGATCAAGTTGATGCTACCCGTATTGTTATCCGTGCAACAGAAGATTTAGATCCTTCAAAATCAGGCGTTGATATTTACCGCTTACAGAAATTTCAGCGTTCTAATCAGTCCACTTGTATTAATCAGCGTCCTCTTGTAAATGTTGGTGATAGGGTAGAAAAAGGTGATATCATTGCAGATGGTCCATCCACGGATCTTGGTGATTTGGCTCTTGGGCGGAATGTTCTCGTAGCCTTTATGCCTTGGAATGGATACAATTATGAAGATTCTATTTTGTTATCCGAGCGCATTGTTGCTGATGATGTGTTTACTTCAATTCATATTGAGGAATTTGAAGTTGCGGCACGCGATACAAAACTTGGGCCTGAGGAAATTACGCGCGACATTCCTAATGTTGCGGAAGAAGCGTTAAGAAATCTTGATGAAGCTGGCATTATTTATATTGGTGCTGAAGTTCAACCGGGTGATATTTTAGTTGGAAAGATTACACCAAAAGGTGAAAGTCCCATGACGCCGGAAGAAAAGCTTCTGCGTGCGATTTTTGGGGAAAAGGCATCCGATGTTCGTGATACTTCTATGCGTATGCCTCCTGGGACTTTTGGTACTGTTGTTGAAGTTCGCGTTTTTAATCGCCATGGCGTGGAAAAAGATGAACGTGCGATGGCAATTGAGCGTGAAGAAATTGAGCGTTTAGCAAAAGACCGTGATGATGAACAGTCTATTCTTGATCGCAATGTTTATTCGCGCCTCACCGATATGTTGACAGGTAAAGTTGCTGTAGAAGGTCCGAAAGGCTTTTCGGGCAGCAAAAAGCTTGATAGTACAGTGATGGGGCATTATCCACGATCCCAGTGGTGGCAATTTGCTGTTGAGGATGAAAAACTTCAAAATGAAATTGAAGCTTTGCGCAAGCAATATGATGAATCAAAGGAAGCATTACAACGTCGCTTTATGGATAAAGTTGAAAAGGTCCAAAGAGGTGATGAAATGCCTCCTGGTGTCATGAAAATGGTGAAGGTTTTTGTGGCTGTGAAGCGCAAAATCCAACCAGGTGATAAGATGGCGGGACGTCACGGAAATAAGGGTGTTGTTTCACGTATTCTTCCCGTAGAAGATATGCCATTTCTTGAAGATGGGACCCATGCTGATATCGTCTTGAATCCGCTTGGTGTGCCTAGTCGTATGAATGTTGGACAAATTCTTGAGACGCACCTTGGTTGGGCATGTGCGGGGATGGGCAAGAAGATTGGTGATTTGTTAGAGTTGTATCAAGAGACTGGGGATATATTGCCGCTGCGTCAGCGTATTGAAAATCTTATGCCTGATGATAATCATAATGAACCAGTCCGTCAGTATGATAATGAAAGCCTCTACAAATTGGCATTACAGATGAAAAAAGGGGTTTCAATTGCAACGCCTGTTTTTGATGGAGCACATGAGTCTGATATTAACATGATGCTGGAAGACGCAGGCTTAGATAGTTCAGGGCAGGTTACGCTTTATGATGGTCGTACTGGGGAGCCTTTTGATCGTCCAGTAACGGTGGGATATATTTACATGTTGAAATTGCATCACCTTGTTGATGATAAGATTCATGCACGTTCTATAGGTCCCTATTCACTTGTGACGCAGCAGCCATTAGGAGGTAAGGCACAGTTTGGTGGTCAGCGTTTTGGTGAAATGGAGGTATGGGCACTTGAAGCTTATGGTGCTGCATACACTTTGCAGGAGATGCTAACAGTAAAATCAGATGATGTGGCTGGGCGGACAAAAGTCTATGAGGCAATTGTGCGTGGTGATGATACATTTGAGGCAGGGATACCCGAAAGCTTTAATGTGTTGGTAAAAGAAATGCGCTCACTTGCTCTTAATGTGGAGCTTGATGATGCGCGTGAACTTATTGCACAGCGGGCATTGTCTGATACGGCAGAGTAATAATTCAAGGAGCGCACTGGAAAAAGGCTGCGCTCTTATTACTTTAAGAGGCTCAATAACCTTATTAAGGCTATACAGGTCGTTTTTAAAAGTAAATGTCTTTTAAAGAAGATCTGTTATAAAATAAATGAGATATTACAACAGGTTCTAAGAATCTTTGAAGGAGAACAGCATGAACCACGAGGTCATGAATCTTTTCAATCCTCAAGCGCCAGCGCAGACATTTGACTCTATTCGTATTTCTATTGCGAGTCCTGAGAAAATTTTGTCCTGGTCGTATGGTGAGATTAAGAAGCCTGAGACTATTAATTATCGGACTTTTAAACCAGAACGTGATGGTCTTTTTTGTGCACGTATATTTGGCCCTATTAAGGACTATGAGTGTCTATGTGGCAAATATAAACGCATGAAGTATAAGGGCATTATTTGTGAAAAATGCGGTGTAGAGGTTACTCTTTCGCGCGTACGTCGTGAGCGTATGGGGCATATTGAACTTGCGGCACCTGTTGCACATATATGGTTTCTTAAATCATTACCAGGTCGTATTTCTACACTTTTAGATTTAACTTTAAAAGATATTGAGCGGGTTCTTTATTTTGAGAATTATATTGTAACCGAACCAGGGTTGACATCTCTTAAGCTCCATCAGCTTCTTTCTGAAGAAGAATATATGCTTGCTATTGATGAGTTCGGAGAAGATCAATTTACAGCTATGATTGGCGCTGAAGCTATTTACGAGCTTTTAGCTAGTATGGAGTTAGATAAAATCGCTAATGATTTGCGTCTCGAATTAGCTGAAACAACTTCAGAGTTAAAGCAGAAAAAATTGATTAAACGACTTAAAATCGTTGAAAATTTTCTTGAATCTGGAAATAAGCCAGAGTGGATGATAATGAAAACAATTCCGGTTATTCCACCGGATTTGCGTCCATTGGTTCCGCTTGATGGTGGGCGTTTTGCGACATCAGATCTGAATGATCTTTATCGGCGTGTTATTAATCGTAATAACCGCTTGAAACGGCTGATTGAATTGCGTGCTCCTGGAATTATCGTGCGCAATGAAAAGCGTATGGTACAAGAAGCTGTTGATGCATTGTTTGATAATGGACGGCGTGGGCGTGTGATTACTGGAGCCAATAAACGTCCTCTCAAGTCTCTATCAGATATGTTGAAGGGCAAGCAAGGACGGTTTCGTCAGAACTTACTTGGGAAGCGAGTTGATTACTCGGGGCGTTCTGTTATCGTGACGGGTCCTGAATTAAAATTGCATCAATGTGGTCTTCCTAAAAAAATGGCTCTTGAATTATTTAAGCCTTTTATTTATGCGCGGCTTGATGCAAAAGGCTATTCATCAACGGTAAAGCAGGCAAAGAAGCTTGTTGAAAAAGAACATCCAGAAGTTTGGGATATCTTGGATGAGGTTATTCGTGAACACCCTGTTTTACTCAACCGTGCGCCAACATTGCACCGTTTGGGGATTCAGGCTTTTGAACCTATCTTAATTGAAGGCAAAGCTATTCAACTTCATCCACTGGTGTGTACTGCTTTTAATGCAGATTTTGATGGTGATCAGATGGCGGTTCACGTTCCGCTTTCTCTTGAAGCACAGCTTGAAGCCCGTGTTTTGATGATGTCCACCAATAATATTCTTCATCCGGCCAATGGTGCTCCCATTATTGTTCCCTCACAGGATATGGTTCTTGGTCTTTATTATCTTTCAATTGTTTCTGAAAAAGAACCAGGTGAAGGAATGGCCTTTTCTGATATAGGTGAGCTTCATTATGCCTTGGAAAATAAGGTTGTAACGCTTCATACGAAGATTAAAGGCCGTGTTAAGAATATTGGGAAGGATGGAAAAGAAGTTTCTAAACTTTATGATACGACACCTGGTCGTTTGATTATCGGTGAGCTTTTGCCAAGAAGTGCGGATATCTCATTTGATATTGTCAATCAAGAGATGACGAAAAAGAATATTTCTAAAATGATTGATCATGTTTATCGGCACTGTGGACAAAAAGAGACGGTTATTTTTTGTGACCGTATTATGCAGCTTGGCTTTTCTTATGCTTGTCGTGCAGGAATTTCATTCGGTAAGGATGATATGGTTATTCCTGATAGTAAGTCTCGTTTAGTTGCAGAAACAGAAGCTTTGGCTAAGGAGTACGAACAGCAATATAATGATGGTTTGATTACACAAGGTGAAAAATACAATAAGGTTGTAGATGCTTGGGGTAAATGTACAGATCGCGTTGCAGATGAAATGATGAAACGTATTCAAGCCGTCGATTTTGATCCTAAAACAGGTCGTCAACGGCCGATGAATTCGATCTATATGATGTCGCACTCTGGTGCTCGTGGTTCTGCTAACCAGATGAGACAATTGGCCGGTATGCGTGGATTAATGGCAAAACCATCGGGTGAAATTATTGAAACGCCTATTATTTCAAATTTTAAAGAAGGTCTAACTGTTAATGAGTACTTCAATTCCACGCATGGTGCACGTAAAGGACTTGCTGATACTGCGTTAAAGACGGCGAACTCTGGTTATTTAACACGGCGTCTTGTTGATGTTGCACAGGATGCTATTATTTCAGCAGTTGATTGTGGTACCGCAAAAGGGCTTACCATGCAGCCGATTGTTGATGCAGGACAAATTGTTGCCTCCATTGGGCAAAGAATTCTTGGTCGTACAGCGCTTGTTGATATTCTACATCCTGTCTCTGGAGAGGTTATCCTTGAAGGTGGAGCAATGATTGAGGAAGCTGATGTTGCGAAGATTGAAGCAGCTGGGATTCAATCTGTTCAAATTCGCTCTGCTTTAACATGTGAAACACGTCTTGGTGTTTGTGCAAAATGCTATGGTCGTGATTTGGCGCGTGGAACACCTGTTAATCAGGGAGAAGCCGTTGGTGTTATTGCTGCTCAATCCATTGGTGAGCCGGGAACACAGCTTACTATGCGTACTTTCCACTTAGGAGGAACTGCGCAGGTTGTTGATTCATCGTATTTAGAGGCATCTTATGAAGGTAAGGTGGAGATTCGTAATCGTAATGTGGTTCGTAACTCTGAAGGCCAATTGGTTGTTATGGGGCGTAATATGGCTATCCTTATTAAGGATGAGTTAGGAAAAGAGCGCGTTGTACATCGTGTTAGCTATGGTGCTCATATTTTTGTTGATGATGGTGATGTGGTTAAACGTGGCCAACGTATAGCAGAATGGGATCCTTATACACGTCCAATTTTAACGGAAGTTGAAGGATATGTGGGTTTTGAAGATATGGTTGATGGTCTATCTGTCACTGAAACAGCTGATGAATCTACGGGTATTACAAAGCGTTTGGTGATTGATTGGCGCGCTAATCCACGTGGTGCGGATCTTAAACCAGCCATTATTATTCACACAGATAAAGAAGGTGAATCCATTGCTAAATTGTATAAGGGAGGTGAAGCCCGTTATATGATGTCAGTGGAAACTATTCTTTCTGTTGAGCTTGGTGCTCATGTTAAGGCTGGTGATGTTATTGCTCGTTTGCCAATGGAAAGTGCCAAGACGAAAGATATTACGGGTGGTTTACCACGTGTGGCTGAGCTTTTTGAAGCGCGTCGTCCAAAGGATCATGCGATTATTGCTGAAGTAAGTGGCACGATTCGATTCGGCCGTGGTTATAAGAATAAACGTCGTATCATTATTGAACCAAATGATGAAACTCTTGAGGCAGTAGAATATTTGATTCCAAAAGGTAAGTTGTTTCACTTCCAAGAAGGCGATCAAATTGAAAAGGGAGATTATATCCTTGATGGTAATCCAGCACCTCATGATATCTTGGCGATTAAGGGGGTTGAAGCTTTGGCATCTTATCTTGTTAATGAGATTCAGGAGGTTTATCGTTTACAGGGAGTTCTTATTAATGATAAGCACATTGAAGTGATTGTTCGTCAAATGTTGCAAAAAGTTGAAATTACTGAATCTGGAGATTCTGGTTATATTCCAGGTGATAATGTTGATCGTATTGAACTTGATGAAATCAATGATAATTTGATTGCAGAAGGGAAGAAACCAGCATCTGGTAATCCCATTCTTCTTGGAATTACAAAAGCTTCTCTTCAAACGCCTTCTTTCATTTCGGCGGCATCGTTTCAGGAAACAACACGTGTTCTTACTGAAGCAGCAGTTTCTGGTAAAATTGATACTTTGCAAGGACTTAAAGAGAACGTTATTGTCGGTCGTCTTATTCCAGCAGGTACAGGCGGTACGATTTCTCAAATCCGTCGTATTGCTGCGGTTCGTGATGATTTGATTGTAGATGAGCAGCGTAAGTCTAGTAATAACGAAGTGGCTAAGGCTATGTTGACAAATATGACAACCGGGGCCGTTGCTGAATAATTTAAATACAACATCACATAATATAAAAACGTCTGAATAGAAAGTTCAGACGTTTTTTTATCTCAAAATGCAGAAGTTACATATTTTCTTGAAAATGTCAAAAATTATAAGGCGACAGTTATTTGGAACGTCTTTAGTAGCTTATTATTTTGTAATGATGTTTATCTTTTTTGTTACTTTATTTTAAAGTTTCTTAATTTCTAAAAGCAGTATAGAATTTTTCCAAAATATGTAAAACTCAAAAGCCATATTCAAGGAAAAGAGTGATTATCTACAAATCAAATAATGATTGATTTTGAATTTTAGGAAAATTTTTGATTGATATCTTCTATAAAGATTTAAAAGGATTTATAATGAAAGGTCAATAGTCTTTTCTGTAATCTAAAAAATAATTGATTCTCTACTATACAATGCTTGTATGATAAGAATGTATTTTCTTATAAATTAGAATGCAGGAAAATAGAGATTAGGGTGCTTACTAAGTTTTTTATAAAAAATAGACACATTTCTTATAACAATGTGATCTATGCAGACAGAATGATAAAATGTACGAATATTATTCAATTGGAAAATTAACACGTGAGTTTTCAATAACAGCTCGAACTTTGCGTTATTATGAAGAAGAGGGACTTCTTAGTCCTTTTCGGCGTGGAAGTACACGGCTTTATACACAAACGGATCGTCATAAGTTAAAGCAAATACTGCGTGCTAAAAGAGTTAAATTTTCGTTGTCTGAAATATCTGATATGTTGACAATAGTTGGAAAACCACCAGATGATGAGAAAAAGCTTAAGAAATTAATTGCAGGAATTCATAAAAAACGAGCTGATTTAAAGCAGATGCAGCATGATGTTGATGATCTTCTACAGGATTTAGAACGAATTGAGGAGAGTTTTTTTGAGAGCTTAGCGGAGTTGGGGGTTAGTCATTGATTATAAAATTTATTTTGTCTGCTTTTAGACAATTTTCTTTCTCTTAAAAGGGATAGGTTATACTATCTCTAAGGGGGATATTTAACACTGCGTGAAATGTGTAAGTCATTTAAAGAAATAGAGTGTTTGAAAAAGCTGCAAAGGTATTTTCGCAGTATATTGTCCTTGATAAGAAAAAATTATTTTTCATAAAGAAAGTAAAAACAATGACAGTTTCTCCTATGAGTGTTTTTCAATCTATTTTGTCACGAAAGTCAATTCGCGCTTTTACTGATCAGCCAGTTAGTTTGGAAACAATCAAAGAAATCTTAAAACTTGCAGCACGTGCACCATCTGGAACAAATATTCAGCCATGGCAAGTGATTGTGCTTACAGGAAGTGTATTACAGAAAGTAGGGCAAGAGCTTTCACAACTTGTGCTTTCAGGTGTAAAAGGAGAGCGTGAATATAGTTATTATCCACGTCAGTGGCGTGAGCCTTATATTTCAAGGCGTCGAAAAGTTGGTTTGGATCTTTATCAGAGTCTTGGAATTCAAAAAGGAGATAAAGAAAAAATACTTCATCAAAAGGCGCGAAATTTTTTATTTTTTGATGCACCTGTAGGACTCTTATTTACAATGGATCACGACATGGAAATGGGGAGTTGGCTTGATTTGGGTATGTTTATGCAGACCATTATGTTAGCTGCACGTGGATTTGGATTAGATACCTGTCCTCAAGCTGCTTTTGCTGATTATCATAAACAGATTCGTACGCTTTTATCTATTCCTTCTGATCGCCATATTATCTGTGGTATGGCACTTGGTTATCGCGATATGAGTGCTCCAGAAAACAAGTTTGAAACAGAACGAGAATCGTTAGAAAACTTTGTACGTTTCATTGAAACATACCCATAAAATATTTCATACAATTAAGCATACGTTTTGAAGAACTTAGTGCATTATGAAAAATATTTCCGATAAGATTTCTCATCCTTATTGAATTTTAATATTGCATATTAACACTTATTTTACTACGCTTGGAACATTAGGAGTGGTGACTCTAGGGGCATTGCCCGTTTTGAAGGTTGGCTAATGGAAAACACTATAGAAAGAAAGTGTTGGGTGGTAGCAAGACGAGCGACATTCGTGTTTATTGCTGTTATTTTTTTAGTTTATCTCGCAATTTGATTTTAAACGGGAGAAACGTTATGAAAAAGCATATATGCTCAAACTGTACTATAGTTTTGAGGTGATACGTGTTTCTATCTGTTTTTGAACTTTTTAAAATTGGGATTGGTCCTTCTAGCTCACATACGATGGGACCGATGACAGCTGCTAATATGTTTTTGCAAAAGATAGGAGATTTTTCTCAGTCGTCTGATATTCAAGTTTCTCGTATACGTGTTTATCTTTATGGTTCGTTAGCTTTCACGGGTATTGGTCATGCAACAGATAGGGCTATCATATTAGGACTTTTAGGAGAAAAAGCTTCTACTGTTGATCCTGATAGCATGGGGTTTCTGTTAGAAAAAGTTATACGTGAAAAAAAAGTGCAACCAGAAGGCCATCCCGCTTATCAGTTTGATGTGCAATGTGATCTTATTTTTGAACGAAAGCAAATCCTCCCTGGACATACAAATGGACTAGCCTTTGAAGGACTTAATACTGATGGGAATGTTCTGTTGCGGCAGATTTATTATTCTATCGGTGGTGGCTTTGTTGTGACTGAGGATGAATTAAGCCATATGAATGATAATATACAACCAGAAGCATTTGAGGTACCATATCCATTCGATTCTGCTTGTACAATGTTATCAATGGCAGAAAAATCAGGACTTTCAATTGCTGAAATGAAGCGCTTAAATGAAGAAACAAAGATAGAGCGTTCTTCTCTTGATGTAGGGCTTGATGAAATTTTTTCAGCGATGACAAATTGCATTGATAGAGGTCTTTCACAAGAAGGTGAGTTGCCTGGTGGATTGCGTGTTCTAAGGCGTGCTAAAAAGCTGCATGAAACGCTTTTGGAAAATCAAAGGAAAAATCACAATTATCCACTTTGGGCAAATGATTGGCTTTCGGTATATGCTATAGCAGTCAATGAGGAAAATGCAGCAGGTGGTCGTGTTGTTACAGCACCAACAAATGGCGCAGCTGGTGTTGTCCCAGCCGTTTTGCGTTATTATCTTCAATTTAATGATGATTCAGATCGAGAGGGAATACATAATTTTCTATTAACGGCAGCAGCTATAGGCGGTGTTATCAAACATAATGCCTCTATTTCTGGTGCAGAAGTTGGGTGTCAAGGTGAAGTTGGAACGGCATCTTCAATGGCCGCAGCAGGGTTGACCGCAGCATTAGGTGGAACACCAGCTCAAATTGAAAATGCGGCAGAAATTGCGCTTGAACATCATTTGGGAATGACATGTGATCCTGTTGCAGGTCTTGTACAAGTTCCTTGTATTGAGCGTAATGCAATGGGAGCTGTTAAGGCGGTAACGGCTTCTTCTCTTGCATTATATGGTAATGGAGATCATTTTGTTTCTCTTGATGCTTGTATAGAAACAATGCGCCAGACTGGTCATGATATGAGTGAACGCTATAAAGAGACAAGTAAAGGTGGTCTTGCAGTCAATGCAATATCTTGTTAAGAGCTAGAACATTTTTCAATCCATAACTGGACGTTTTGGAGAAGAATCGTATTTCCTGATAAAGCTTATGTTTTTTGTTCCTTATAAATCAAAACTCCAAATTAATTCAGCAGCATGCTTAAAATAAATTTGAGATGGCTCAGTGCTTTCTTAACGAATAGTAGCTGTTGATACAAGTTTGGAGAGAGCGTATTGTTGATATATGTTTGATTTGTCCTAAAATGGAAAAAATAAAAAAGCGTAAAGTAAAATTAGTGATCAATTTACCATTATTTTTTTAGCTGGGTTTTATGGTTTTAAAAAGTTTCCATAGCCATATCTTTTAAGTAATGGAAGATTATACCTGAGTATCTAAGGAAAATTTATTTTAAATCTGAATAATTATGATAAAGAGAGATTTTTAAAGATTTTAATTTTTTAAAAGTGAAGTTTTTTGCTACCTATATGGTAAAAAAATATCTTGAAAAGAAACACTAATTTACAATAATTAAAGATATATTGGGAATATCTTTTTTATTTATAAATTCTGTACCGACAAAAAAATTAAAATAAATAATAACGTATACATTAGGAAATATTTATAAAAATTTTCATGAGAATAGAATGCACACGATAGAACATTATCGTGTTACTTGTTCGTGAGTTCGTTTAAAAAATATCTCTCAACGCTCCTAAGCTCATTTCGCGATGGCACCCGTGAATGATATAATAACGGTAAATCCATTGAGCTGTCCCATCTTTATGCTTAATAAAAAGAGTACGCTGGGCATGTTTGCACACTTTGCCAAGCCCCCCGTACAGGGATCAAAGCCCTTAGCATTTGAAATGGTTCATTATAGGTATTTTGAGTATTTTGGGTACAGTTTTACGCCACACACTAATCTCGCCCATAACATGCAAGAGAACGGTTTTTATTAATTCAACATAAACAAATTTCAAATGAGAGAATCTTACGATATTCGAGATTATCATCTAACATGAAAAATAATGAATTATCTTTATAAATCAGCATCTTGAATATGAATAGTATAATGTAAGTCATTCCATGGATGGTATAAAATCTATAGAGTATTAGCATCTTTATTTATAAAGGGAGAAAACCAGCACTATCATCCTTTTTTCAACGTTCAATGTTACAAAAGATCCTCGTACTTGAAATAATTCATAAGGGATATTTGATTCCTTTTTTAAATAGTTTATATGCCAATCTTTCTCGTGATGAGCAGGCGGACGATTTTGACTGATTCAATATAAGAAGGAAAATAAGAGAATTTTACGAAAATCTCTTATTCAATATGCAAAAAATAAATTATAATTATAAATTAAAATCTTATGGAAATCGTTATCATAATATTTAATCTGATAATTTCTTTTACGTTTTTTCATTGGTAGTATTTTTATTTTCCAATTTGCTTTGTCTGTTGAAAGAAATGCAAGTAAGAGGAGTGAGATTATTTTTTACAGCGTTTATGTTGTCAGGGGAGCATTAGTAAGAGGGACTTTCTTTATTGAACGTTTAGAATAATTCCTAAAATGATAAGCTTTCATCCAATGAAGCTATTCATTTTTCCAAAAAGATATCAAGGATAATTTTTTATATTAAATCCAAAAGTGGAAAAATATTGGATGTTTTTTATGTTCTTAACAATGGTTTTATTGAAGGCTTGGAGATATTGGATAGTTGGAAAAGCTGTCAAAACAATTCCACAATTTAAGAAAAAAGTATGTTTATAAAAGGGTTTTCTAAGGCTATAGATAATGGTTAATAATAAAATAGTTTTTTAGAGATGGTCTGTAGAATTAAATATTTGTTGCTCCTAGACGGATTTTAATAGGCACATTACCAGTTTGGCTCGCAACGCGTAAATGAATACGTACAGGAGGCATTATGAGACGACGGTTGCGCATTGTTTGGCAAATGAGAAGGTTAACAAGAGATTGTGTATCTAATGCAGTCGAATTATATTTTAAACCAGTAAGTTTTGCAGCAGCATCGTGAAGAGAACGCAATGAAAGGAGGGATGATTGCTTCAATAAAATTTCTTTTTTATGGAATGAAGCAAAAGCATTATCTGTCATAATACTATCCTTAACGCAGAATTCAAAATTTTTTAGTAGGCTACAGTATAGCAGTTAAAATTTGCTTTCTTTAATGTAGAACAAGCATCAAATGCAGCTTTTTTTGATTGAAACCCTGTAAAGCGCGCCCGGTAATAACGCTGCCCATTCTTTTCAAACAGTTGCATATGTGAAGATGCGTGCTTTAAAGTAGAAAAAGCTATATTTTTTGCTTTTAAAAGTAGAGTTTTTGCTTGTTCTTCACTAGGAAGAGAACCTATTTGGATAGCCCATCCGGCATTTTCGGACAAAGAGGCTGTTACAATTTTATGAGTCTCAACCGGTATAGTTTTTTGAGGGTTCGGTATTGGTATAATTACCTTATTTACAGCCGTTATTGCGATGTTGGAGTTTTTAGGTTGTTCTGCAAATGCTGTCAACATAGTCGAAATTTCATCGTCAAAATTACTTAAATCATCTTTAATGGTTGGTATAGGAGTATTGGCGCCAGTGGGTAAGTGATAGCGTACAGAAGCTATTAAACGTTCACCACTTTTCATTTGGCTTGCTTTGGGCAAATATTGATTCAATAAGCTAGCCATATGCTCGTCACGTGCAGTAGATGATTTTCCTCCCATAACAACAGCGACAATAGAGCGCCCCTCAAGACGCATCGAAGTTGCTAAATTAGAACCTGACATTTGTGTGTATCCTGTTTTAATTCCATCGACACCTTTCATTATTTTAACAAGTTTATTGTGGCTGTTAATTTTATGTCCACGGAAATTAAAACTTTTTGTTTTGAACAATTTATATTGTTTGGGAAAATGTTTACGTAAAGCTAAGGACAAAGTCGCTATATCTCGTGCTGTAGAATAATTGCGCACATCCGGAAGTCCTGAAGCATTTGCGAAATGTGTATGTTTCATGCCAAGTTTATGAGCTTTTGCTGTCATCATTTGAGCGAATTTTTTTTCACTACCTCCAAGATATTCTGCAATGGCAGCAGCAACATCATTTGCAGATCTTGTAATGAGTGCTTTAGCTGCTGATTCTGCAGAAATTGTTTGGCCTGCTTTAAACCCAATTTTTGTCGGTGGACGCATTGCTGCATAATGTGAAACAGGAATTGGTGTATTGGGTGTCACACGACGCATCTGCATAGCTTCAAAGAGTAAGTACAATGTCATCATTTTTGTTAAAGAAGCAGGATAACGTTTCAGTGTTGCATTGGCTTGAAATAGAGTTTTTCCCGTAGTAGCATCTATAACAATAGCTGCATACTTATCAGGATAGGCGCCTTGAGGTGTGGCTGATGCCCAACAGTAAGAAAAAGCTAACACAACAAAAGAAATTGCTATTGTTTTACAGTAGCGCATAATTTTTTGATAATTAATATACACTTGCAGTATCCTATTTCTCCATTTATCCTGAAAAACTTCTATAAAGCTTCCTTTTCTGTAATTTGTTGATGCAATTTAGACGAATGGTATTACTAATTTGTTTACAGAAGTTATTTTATGAGTGAGTAATTGAAGTCTAACCATAGAGGGAAATTTTTTTCTAATACAAACAGGTATTGCAATAGTTATGAAAGAATTTAAAATTAATAAAAAATGTGCTGCATGGAAAACGATAATGGGACAGACGCTCATAACAAACTCTATAGCTCATATTATGCATAATGAAAAGGGCAAGAATTGGGATGAAGGTAGGCATGGTGCGGTTATAATGCCTAAGGCTAGAGAAAAACTCGAAAAACCTAAATTATGTCGAGTTTTTTTGCTTAATGATGATTACACACCTATGGATTTTGTTGTTTTTGTTTTGAAGAACTTTTTTAAAAAAAGTTTCGAAGAGGCAACGCGGATAATGTTAAATGTTCATCACAATGGGATAGGAGAATGTGGGACTTATACTTATGAAGTCGCTGAAATGAAAATATTACAAGTGAGAGAATGTGCGCGTCAAAATGAACATCCGTTACAATGTGTAATGGAATGGAAGTGAGGAGCTATGCCATCTTTTACACCTAGTCTTGAAGAGGTTTTACATCGTGCATTAACAATTGCTACTCAAGCACGGCATGAATATGCAACATTAGAGCATCTTCTACTTGCGCTGTTAGATGATGCCGATGCAAATTCCGTTATTCAGGCTTGCCAAGTAGATGTGGAGGAATTGCGAGAGCGCTTAACCAATTATCTTCGCTCAGAGTTAGATGAACAGATTAGAGCTGATGAGGATACAAAGCCTACAGCTTTTTTCCAGCGTGTTATCCAACGTGCGGTGATTCATGCACAATCGGCTGGAAAAGATGAAGTATCGGGGGCAAATGTTCTTGTTGCAATTTTTTCTGAACGTGAAAGCCATGCAGCATATTTTCTTCAAGAGATGGGAATGACACGCTATGATGCTGTACGTTTTATTTCACAGGGTGTCACGCGTGATGATGGGTTATCCATGTTACTTGAAGGACTTGAAGAGCAATTAGATCAGCAGATTTCGGATAATGGTGAAAGAGGAACAAGTGCTTTAACGAATTATTGTGTTGATCTCAATTGTAAAGCACGTAATGGAAAAGTTGATTTATTAATTGGCCGTGAAATAGAAATTTCACGCATGATTCAGATTTTATGTCGAAGGTCGAAAAACAATCCGCTTTTGGTTGGTGATCCTGGAGTGGGGAAAACCGCTATAATTGAGGGATTGGCAAAGCGCATTGTTGATGGGCAAGTGCCTGAAGTTTTATCAAATGCAACAATATTTTCTCTTGATATGGGGGGACTTGTTGCAGGTACACGTTATCGCGGTGATTTTGAAGAACGCTTAAAGCAAGTTATTAAAGAGTTTGAGCTGTATCCCGATGCTATTTTATTTATTGATGAAATTCATACCTTAATTGGAGCAGGAGCGACATTAGGGGGAAATATGGATGCAGCAAATCTTTTGAAACCTGTATTATCTTCTGGAACTATGCGATGTATTGGTTCGACGACTTATAGAGAATATCGCAAATTCTTTGAACAAGATCGTGCTTTAGAGCGTCGTTTTCAGAAGATTGATATTAATGAACCTTCTGTTACAGATGCGATTAAGATTTTGCAAGGGATGAAGCCTTACTTTGAAGATTTTCATCAGATTAAATATACAGATCAGGCGATGAAGGCATCTGTAGAATTATCTTCACGTTATATAATTGATCGTAGGTTACCTGACAAAGCAATTGATATTATTGATGAAAGTGGCGCAGCGCAAAAGCTTTTGCCACAAAAACAACGCAAGAAGAGTATAGGTGTTAAAGAAATTGAAGCGACTGTTGCTACAATTGCAAGAATTCCACCAAAAACAGTTTCTCGGAATGATCAGAAGATACTGAGTAAGCTTGAAAGAGAACTCAAACATGTTGTTTATGGTCAAGATCAGGCAATTTCCGTCTTAGTTTCATCCATAAAATTGGCGCGAGCAGGTTTACGCGAACCGGATAAACCAATAGGAAGTTATTTATTTTCAGGACCAACAGGTGTAGGAAAAACTGAAGTTGCAAAACAGCTTGCATCATCTTTAGGCATTGAATTATTGCGTTTTGATATGTCAGAATATATGGAACGGCATACGATAGCACGTTTAATCGGAGCACCTCCAGGTTATATAGGGTTTGATCAAGGAGGTCTCCTTACAGATGCCGTTGATCAGAAACCTCACGCAGTTCTATTGCTAGATGAGATTGAGAAAGCGCATCCAGAGTTATTTAATATTTTATTGCAGGTAATGGATTATGGTAGATTAACAGACCATAATGGTAAGAAAATTGATTTCCGCAATGTTATTTTGATTATGACGACCAATGCGGGTGCTTCAGATATGGCAAAATCAGCTATTGGATTTGGGAAAGTACATCGTGATGGTGAGGATATAGAAGCAATCAATCGGTTATTTACACCAGAATTTCGTAATCGGTTAGATGCAATTATTCCGTTTGCACCTTTATCTCATTTAATCATCAATCAGATAGTGCAAAAATTTATTTTTCAGCTTGAAGCACAATTAGCTGATCGGGGAATTTGTTTTGAATTAAGCCCTTCAGCAACTTTATGGCTTTCCAATAAAGGATATGATTCTCAGATGGGAGCACGCCCATTAGGGCGTGTTATACAAGAATATATTAAAAAGCCATTAGCTGATGAAATTTTATTTGGAAAGTTACGCAATGGTGGTACCGTTCGCGTATTGACACAAAAATCAAATGGTAAAAAAGAAAGCTTACAGTTAGAAATTTCATCTTCCGATATATCTGTAAGTTCAAAGAAAAGTAAAATGGAAAATTTTACAAAAAAACGTGTAGGAAAAAAAAGCTCAACAACTTAAGAGTGTGTTATAAGGCAGCACGGATTTTTTTTGCATTCTCTTCAAGTATTTCTGTAGGTGTTATCATATCATTATGAGGGGTAAGTTCTATTCCCTTCATACGTGGTATAATATGAAAATGGAGGTGATAAACGGTTTGTTGACTAGCTGCTTCATTAAATTGCATGACAGTTATGCCATCTGCCTGAAAGGCTTTTTTGACGGCATTTGCAATTTTTTGAACAGCTTTAATAACAGGAAATAATGTTTCAGTATCCGCATCAAGTAAGTTTCTCGAGCCTTTTTTAGGAATGACTAGCGTATGACCTGGTGCCTGTGGCATGATATCCATAAATCCAATAACATCATCATCTTCGTAGACACGAACAGAAGGGATTTCATTGCGAATCAATTTAGCAAAAATATTGTTATTGTCGTAAGCTTGTTTCATACAAATATTTCCTTTTATTGTAATTTTAAGATTCTAATTTAAAAACGAAAAAATGCAAGGTTTATCAGAGTGTAAGACAAAGAAGTATTTTGACTTCAGTTATATTTAGGATGGTGCACTGTCTTAATGAAGGTTTAGATTTCTATGATGGCTTCAACTTCTACAGGAACATCCATAGGAAGAGAGGCAACACCAATAGCAGAACGGGCGTGTTTTCCAATTTCACCAAGGATATTGACGAATAAATTAGAAGCTCCATTGGCAACAAAAGGAATATCGGTAAAATGAGAATCTACAGCCACAAAAACAGTAATTTTTACCACACGTTTTATTTTATTTAAGTCACCCAGAGTTGCCTTGAGTTGCGCGAGAATATTGAGAGCGCAAGCTTCGGATGCTTTTTGGGCTTGTTCGGTATTCACAGTTGCACCAACTTTACCGATGGCTATTGGTTTTCCATTAATAAGAGGGAGTTGTCCAGAAATAAAGAGTTGATTGCCACTTTGTGAAGTGGTGATGTAATTGGCAAGGGGGGAGATTACTTCAGGAAGAGTGATTCCGAACTTCTCTAAGTTTTTTTCAATCATATTGGTCATAATGTTAACTCCATAGCTGCTCTATAATATATTCATTGCATAATCTATTTTTTGATTTAAGAAAATGTGTGGTTAATTGAGAAATTAGCCTTTTTTGCCTTATTGTATGATGTTATGCAACGGGGATAAAGTTCGGAAGTTGGGAATGATTAGATCATTATTTATAATAATTTTATATATTGTTTTTTTATGTACTGCGAGAGCTGAAGAGCCCATTTTTATTGTGCCTCATCGAGCAATTTATGATTTTCATCTCGATAGTGTTTCTCATGAAATGACAATTTCTGCGATGTCAGGACGAATGGTTTACGAGCTTACTGGTTCGGCATGCCAAGGCTATAGCACACGTTTTCGTTTCATTAGCCGTGTTCACATTGAAGATATGCCAGTACGTTTGACGGATCAACAGACGACGAGTTATGAGACAGGAGACAGCCGTACATTTCGTTTTAATATCACAGATCAAGAGGGAGAAGAGGTTGTGCATCGTGCCGAGGGGGTTGCGGAGCGTACTCAAGATGGTATTACAGTTACCTTAAAAAAGCCAAAGGAAAAAGAGTATAAGCTTGCAATGGCTGAATTTCCAATAATGCAACTAAAAAATATTATCCGCCATGCAAAAGCAGGAGATCATTTTTACAATGTTACTGTATTTGATGGGACAAATAAAGCAGATAAAGTTATAAAAGAAAGTATCGTCATAGGGGAAAAGAAGACGCTTTTATCTGATAGCGAAACGGAAAAAGTAAGAAAATTGGATGAAGAAGAATATTGGCCTGTTACAATTTCTTATTTTGATGATGGAGAAAATAAAGATGGTTTGCCGGTTTATCGTAGCAGTTTTCTCTTACATGAGAATGGTGTCATGCGTGATCTTCATATAGATTATGGAACTTTTTCAGTGCGTGCAAAATTGAACAGTCTCGAATTCTTGGAACTTGGAAAAGATCTTAATCAATGTGAAAATGCAAATATTAAATGATTAAAGAAAATAACTTGAAAAAGAATCAAATATTAGTATGTTTGCGCTATTCCACACGCGGAGTCTGGGTGTTTGCAAATGATCTGTGAGAAAATTCTAGCAAGCATCCGCCGGTAGCAGGTCTTCCTGCTTTTTCCGCGGAGGTTGAACCGGAAAGGATAAGATTTATGGCACTACCCGATTTTACTATGCACCAGCTTTTAGAAGCCGGTGTGCATTTTGGTCACCAGACTCATCGCTGGAATCCCAAAATGACTCCCTATATTTATGGTCAGCGTAATAATATCCATATTATTGACCTTGCTCAGACCGTTCCACTTTTACACCAAGCGCTTAAACTTGTTTCAGATACTGTAGCGCGTGGTGGTCGTATTCTCTTTGTTGGTACGAAACGGCAAGCATCTGACATCATCGCAGATGCGGCGAATCGTTCCGCCCAGTATTACGTTAATGCACGTTGGCTTGGCGGCATGCTCACAAACTGGAAAACGATTTCCAATTCGATCCATCGTTTGCGGAAGCTTGATAAAATTCTTGCTGCTGAAGCGCAAGGCTTTACCAAAAAGGAACGTTTAAATCTTGAACGTGATCGTGAAAAGCTTAATCGTGCGCTTGGTGGTATTAAAGATATGGGTTCTGTTCCAGATCTTATCTTTGTTATCGATACGAATAAAGAAAATATTGCACTCCAAGAAGCAAAACGTTTAGGTATTCCAGTGATTGCTATTATTGATACCAATTGTGATCCCGATGACGTAACACATCCAATACCAGGTAATGACGATGCTTCACGTGCAATTTCTCTTTATTGCGATCTTTTTGCCCGTGCAGCTCTTGATGGTATTGCACGCCAGCAAGGAGCAATGGGTATCGATTTAGGAGCTCAAGTTGATGCACCTGTGGAGCCTATTTTGGAAGAAAATGCAGTTTCAGAAGTTTCTGAATAATATAAAACGCCTAATTAAGGTACTTTTATTGTCTAAAGAAGAAGTTATAGGCGTGCAGAGGGATTTTGCGCGCTTTCACCGTTACAAAATAAAGAGGCAAATATGAGCATTACTGCTGCACAAGTAAAAGAACTTCGAGAATTATCTGGCGCTGGTATGATGGACTGTAAAGCCGCTCTAGCAGAGACCAATGGTGATATGGAAGCTGCTGTTGATTGGCTTCGTAAAAAAGGAATAGCTAAAGCAGATAAAAAGGCTGGTCGTACAGCAGCTGAGGGATTAATCGGAGTCGTATCAAAAGATTCACATGCAGTTTTGGTTGAGATTAATTCTGAAACAGATTTTGTTGCACGCAATGATGGATTCCAAGACATTGTGCGTAAAGTAGCAACTGCTGCCTTAGATACGCTAGGGGATGTTGAATCTGTTTCTGTTTCTCTTTATCCAGGCTCTGAGAAGACTGTAGAGCTTACGATTAAAGATGCAATTGGTACAATTGGCGAAAATATGACATTTCGTCGTTCCGCTAAATTGTCTGTTGAGAATGGTGTTGTTGCGACTTATATACACAATAGTGTGGCTGATGGGCTTGGAAAACTTGGTGTTTTGGTTGCGATTGAAACAACAGGAAATAAGGAAGCTGCTCTTGCTTTTGGTCGGCAGGTCGCGATGCATATTGCGGCAACCAATCCATTAGCACTTACAGCTCAAGATGTTGATGCTGCTGCTGTTGAGCGTGAAAAAGCAATTTTTTCAGATCAAGCACGTCAGTCTGGAAAACCTGAAAATATCATTGAAAAAATGGTAGAAGGACGTATGCGTAAGTTTTTTGAAGAGGTTGTTTTGCTTTCTCAAGCTTTTGTTATGAATCCTGATATAACTGTTGAGGCCGCTTTAAAGGATGCTGAGAAATCAATTGGTGCTCCAGCAAAAATTACAGGCTTTATTCGTTTTGCATTAGGTGAAGGTGTGGAAAAAGAGGAGTCTGATTTTGCTGCAGAGGTTGCTGCTGCTGTAAAAGGCTAGTTATTGCAAACTCTTGAACAGAGATTAAAAGTCATATCGTTGGTTGTAGAATCTCTGAGGGGAACAATGTAATTGTTGAGAGGGCGTCACGTGAAAAAAGTGGTGCCCTTCGTGATGTCAAAAGCAAAAAGTAAATGGGCTTTTGGGGAGATTATTAATGGCATTAGCACTTCCGTATAAACGTATTCTTTTAAAGGCTTCTGGTGAAGCTCTTATGGGAGGGCAGAATTTTGGCATTGATGTTTCTGTTGTAGACCGTATTGCCGCTGATATTGCAGAAGTGCGCACAATGGGGATAGAAGTTGCGGTTGTTATCGGTGGGGGAAATATTTTTCGTGGCGTTGCTGTTGCTTCGCATGGTGGGGACCGAGTGACAGGTGATCATATGGGAATGCTTGCAACTGCTATTAACTCTTTAGCATTGCGAACATCTTTGACAAAATTAGGGGTTGAAACTGTTGTACTCTCTGCGATTGCTATGCCACAAATTTGTGAAAGTTTCTCGCAACGTAAAGCAATAGCTTATATGAATCAGGGAAAAGTTGTTATTTTTGCAGGTGGTACAGGAAATCCATTTTTTACCACTGATTCTGCTGCTACTTTACGTGCAGCAGAAATTGGTGCGGATGTCCTTCTTAAAGGAACACAAGTTGATGGTATTTATTCAGCAGATCCAAAAATAGACCCTACGGCTAAGCGTTTTGACCAATTAACACATGTTGAAGTTTTGCAATGGGGATTATCTGTTATGGATTCAACGGCGGTCACTTTAGCACGTGAGAACAATGTACCGATTATTGTGTATTCCATTCATGAAAAAGGCGGTTTGGCTAAGGTCTTGAATGGAACAGGACGCTTTACAATAGTATCGGAATAAGGGTAAGCTTCAAAGGACAATTGAAGGAGACAGAAATATGAATGTTACATCAATTATGGATGATCTGAAACGTCGCATGGATGGTGCCATTACGGCTTTTAAACATGAATTAGGTGGTTTGCGGACTGGACGTGCATCGGCCAGTTTATTAGAGCCGTTGACCGTTGAATCTTATGGTTCTGTTGTGCATATAAATCAGGTTGCTAATATTTCTGTTCCCGAACCTCGGATGCTTTCTGTTTCTGTATGGGATAAAACGATGGTCGGAGCTGTAGAGCGCGCTATTCGCGATTCTGGTCTTGGTTTAAATCCCATAACTGATGGTACGAATCTACGTATTCCTTTGCCTGAGTTGAATGAAGAGCGCCGTAAAGAACTTGTAAAAATTGCGCATCACTATGCAGAGCAAGCGCGTGTTGCTACACGTCATGTCCGTCGGGATGGTCTGGACAATTTGAAAAAGTTAGAAAAAGATGGTGAAATTGGACAAGATGAAGCCCATAGTTTGTCTGAAAAAGTTCAAAAACTCACAGATGAAACTATTGCTGATATTGATAAAATTTTAGCCGTAAAGGAATCTGAAATTATGCACGTTTAAGACGGTTTTGTCGCTAGAAAAAGGATGTTACACTCCTAAGCCTGTAAATTGTTTCTAGGGATAATAGGAGGGGTGGTGTGTTCTGTGATAGCAAGGTGTGATGCAGGAAGGTATTCTATCATTTTGATATGGGAGAGACTGATTTGAAAGGGCAGATGTTTAAATTTTTTAATCTGCGTGGTAAATCATGCCCTTTGCTGGAAGACACTATTTAACAGCATAGTGTGGGCTTTTAGTTGAGTACGTCTTTGTTAAACTGCATAATGAAAGCATTATTAGAAATTATTCAAATATTCTAAGATGAAGGTTGGGGAAAGAATATTAAGCCTAACCTTTCTCTTATTTCTCATTATAAAACATGTGGGTATGATCGATCAAGCAGATGTCATGTGGCGTAATTCGTTTTTTAATGACGAATAGTTGATAGAAAAGTGTTTTTATACGAAACCTATATTAGTTAATTTGTATGGGGCAGAGGTAGCTGCTTTTTCATTTTATATTTGAGAAAATATTAAAAAAATATTTAGGATTAATCTTGACTGAGATTTTTGAAGCTGTTTTCATTGATTATTAGTCTCATAAGCGCTATCTTAGTAGACTGAATTATTTATGATAAATTATAAGAGAAATTATACAGGTATGAGATAAAAACACTGCGTAGGGGAATTTTTCTTGCGTTAATTTCAGGGCTTGTATTTTCTATTTTTATTGTTTGGATGTTGTTTTGTCTAATTTGGTTTATCGTATTCTGACAGCTTTTGTTTTTGGCGTTATTGCGTTGTATCTAACATGGTTGGGAGGAAACTTCTTTTTTTTATTTGTATGGTGTATTGGCGGTTTTGTTCTTTATGAGTGGATGAGTATTACTAAAGAGAAGTGGTGTGTTTTACAAAAAATATTAGCAAGTATCTTTTACTTGATCTTTGGCTTTTTTTTAGTGTTGAGTGTATCTGCTCCGTTGATTTTTTGTGTTTTAATCGTTTTGGCTGCGGTGTTGGCTATTATATCTATAAAAAAGAGTGGTTGGGTTTTTTGTGGTTTTTTATATGCATCTTTTCCTGTTGTTGCTTTATGCTTTCTACGGGATCATGAAATGTTGGGGTTCCAAGTTGTTATTTTCTTATTTACGATAGTGTGGGGAACAGATATTGGTGGTTATTTTATCGGACGTGCATTAGGGGGCCCTAAATTAGCACCACAATTTTCTCCTAATAAAACATGGTCAGGAGCACTTGGTGGTACATTTGTCGGAGTTTTCGGTGGTATATGGGTTGCTTTTGGATTTTTTGATATAAATTTAGCTAGTTTTTTTGTGCCACTCCTTACACTTGTTTTATCAATTGTTTCACAATTGAGTGATTTAGGGCAATCGTGGCTCAAAAGACGGTTTTCTGTTAAAGATTCTAGTTCTTTATTGCCTGGACATGGTGGTTTTATGGATCGTATAGATGGATTGGTAGGGGCAGCTTTTCTTCTTTATTTAATTGGTTCATTTATGTCTGATATGGATGCGCCTTTTAATCTTTTTAGTATGATCTAATTGGGAGAAGATCGTTTGGAACTTTTAAATCATATCGTCACTATGGGTGATTTTCTTTTAAGAAGTTTGAGTATTCTTTTCATCATTATGATTATCATTTTTGTGCACGAATTTGGGCATTATCTCATTGGTCGGTGGTGTGGTATTAAGGCGTTAATTTTTTCGCTTGGATTTGGACCAGAAATAGCGAGTTATACAGATAAGCATGGCACGAAGTGGCGTTTAGCACTTATCCCCTTAGGAGGTTATGTAAAATTTGTTGGGGATGAGGAAAAAATCGATACGGAATCATCCCAATCATCTCTGATTGTTGATGGTTCATTTGCTAGTGCGCATGCTTGGAAAAAAGCAGCAACTGTTTTTGCCGGTCCTTTCTTCAATGCCCTTTTTACTGTTGTTATTCTAACATTTTTTTTCTTTATCTATGGTCGTGTAGCCATTGAGCCCGTTGTTGGTTCTTTGGTAAAAGATAGCCCTGCTCTTCAATCCGGTTTGGAATTAGGTGATCGTTTTGTTGAAATGGATGGACGACGGGTTGAAAGCTTTGAAGATTTGATGAATTATGTAGCTTTTCATGGAAGAGAACCCATAGAGTTTAAAATAGAACGCATGGGGCGAGTCTTTACAACCATGATTACCCCGAAAGTCGTTGAGCGAGATGATGGATTTGGTAATCGAACACGAAGTGCTATGATAGGTGTAGGTGTTCCTGTTGATTTAAATAATCCAGCACATTTAGATCCAACTTATATAAAACATATTCGCTATGGTTTTGTAACAGCTGTAAGAGAAGCGTCAGACCGTACTGTGTTTATCGCCACTCAAACCGTTCTTTTTATGAGTCGTTTAATAGGAGGAAAAGAGGATCGTTGTCGGCTAAGTGGACCTTCTAAAACCGTTAAAATTGCTTGGAAAGTGAGCGAGACAGGTTTTATCTCTTTGTTGAATTTGGCAGCTTTTCTTTCAATAAGTGTTGGGCTTATTAACCTTTTTCCGATTCTACCGCTTGACGGTGGGCATCTTTTATTGCATGTCATTGAGGTCATTACTGGGAGGAGAATATCTACCAAAATTCAGGGAATTGTTTTTCGTTTAGGTTTTTCCATTCTTCTCCTTTTTATGATCTTTGTCTTTTTTAATGATTATTTTTGTTGGTTTAGCTAATTAAATTATGGAAAACGCTTTATAAATTAAGTAATAATAGCAAAAACAAATTTAAGGTTGTTTACCATGTCTACAAAATGTTGTGGCGTTGTAGATTATAATGAGTAATTAAGGAATGAAAAGTCTCGCTGTAAAGCTGTAAAAAGGTTGTTATGGCAGTTAGCTTTTTAAGGCATCATGTCCAAGGAACGAGAGTAAGGTAAAAAAGCCAATGACTACGAATTCAAAGTTTTTAAATGCAGCATCTGTATTGGTGTTAAAGATGGGGATGATTGCCCCAGCAACGGTTTTTATGTCAATTGCTGCGGTCGGAGAAATACAAGCGTCTGTAGTCCGCTCTATTGAGGTTCGTGGGAATAAGTTTGTAAGTTCTCAGGCGATTCGAGACAATATGGGGATTAAGGTTGGGCAAGGTGTTTCCAGTGGTGATGTTGATAGTGCTGTGAAGAACCTTTTCGAATTGGGTTTATTTTATGATGTTAAAATAAATCCGGTGGGTGATAAATTGGTTGTATTCGTAAAAGAATATGAGGTTGTCAATCAAATATTGTTTCAAGGAAATAAATCTTTTAAAGACCCAGATCTTAAGCGGTTTATTTCTTTAAAACCGAATGAGCCTTTTAATTCTGCTAAGCTTTCTGCTGATATAAATACAATTCGTGAGGCTTATAAAACTCTTGGTCGTAATAATATCACTGTTAACGTTCAAACGATTAACCTTGGAAAAGGGCGGGTTAATGTGGTATTTAATGTCGTTGAAGGGAAAAAAACAAAGATTGGTGATATCACTTTTAAGGGCAATAGTGTCTTTGGAAGTCGCCGTTTGCGTGATGTGATTTCAACAAAAACTTCAGGAATTTTTTCGAAGTTGTTGGGAGGTGATGTTTACAGTGAAGAGCGCCTCGCTGTTGATGAAGAAGCTTTACGTCGCTTTTATTATAACCGTGGTTATGCAGATTTTCGTGTAGTCTCTTCTAAAGCAACTTTTGATGCAGCAAGCAATACGTATAAAATTTCTTTCGTTCTTGATGAGGGTGCGCTCTATAAAATTAGCGATATTCAGGTTGAAAGTGATGTTGATGGAATTGACGTTCAATCTGTGAAAAGGGTGCTTAAAACCCAGCCAGGTAATGTTTATAGTGCAGAAGATATTGAACAGTCTGTTGCAACTATTAATAACAAAGTTGCTGATTCGGGATATGCTTTTGCTAAAGTTGAACCGCGGGGAAATCGTAATTTAGCAAATCATACAATTTCAATTTTATATAATATTGAACAGGGTACACGTGCTTATATTCAACGTATTGATATACGTGGCAATGAGAAAACGCGTGATTACGTCATTCGCCGTGAGATTGATTTAAATGAAGGAGATGCTTACAATCAAACTTTACTACAGCGGGCGAAACGTCGTCTAGAAAGTTTAGGTTTCTTCAAAGCCGTTAATATTTCAATGGTTCCCACAGATCAATCTGACCAAGTTGTTTTGGTAATAGATGTCGTTGAAGCTTCAACAGGAGATCTCTCTCTTTCTGGAGGGTATACAACAGGGGGAACAAGTCCTGGTATGTCACTTGAAGTTTCTGTTACTGAACGTAATCTTGGGGGACGTGGTCAATATGTTCGTTTAGGATTAGGTGCGGGGCAAGAAAAATCTCGTAATTATAATTTATCCTTTGTTGATCCTTATTTCTTAGGATATCGTTTATCTGCTGGCGTTGATGTTTTTCGTAGTACTTATCGTGCTGATAAAGCCTATGATGTACGGCAGACAGGTGGATCGTTGCGGTTTTCGTTACCTATTAATAATCAATTATCTGCTAATGTAGCTTATTCTTATGTGCAGGAAGAATATGATTTTGGCGGAGAGTATGATTTTGACAAAGAGGGTGACATAATAGAATTATATGGGAAATATTCTGGTGCGATTGTTCAAGCTGCAAAACACAGCCCTTGGAAACGTTCATCAATTAGTTATGGTTTCACCTATAATACGATTGATGATATGAGATCCCCCCATGATGGGTGGTACGTGCATCTGCTTCAGGAATATGCAGGGCTTGGTGGGAGTGCAAAGTTCTTGAAGACCACGGGTAAGGCGATGATGTACAAGACTCTTTCTGACCAGAAGGATATCGTTGGTTTGCTTTCCTTTGGGGGTGGTTATATCCATGAAGTAGGCAAAGAAGGTGTTCGTATTTTCGATATGTTTAAAGTAAATTCTGATATGATTCGAGGGTTCAAATATAATGGAATAGGTCCGCGCCAGGTTTCCAGTAAGGGTGAGGTTTATTTCTTGGGGGGAACGACATATATGAATGCGACTGCTGAAGTACAGTTTCCTATCCCTGTTGTGCCTGAAGGATTCGGGTTGCGCGGTGCTTTATTTGCGGATATTGCCACGCTTTATGGCAATAATTATAAAGCCGTTTTTCAGGGTGAACCGTCTGTTACCAATACCAAAAGTGCTTGGCGTTCATCTGCAGGTGTGAGTTTGATGTGGGATTCTCCGTTTGGTCCTTTGCGTTTTGATTATGCTTGGCCAATAACGAAGCAGGAAGGTGATCGTTTGCAACAATTGAATTTTGGTATTTCTACGAAGTTCTGATTTGAGCGATTTTAAGAAGGAAAAATTTGAAGAGAATAGCTTAAGCTGGGAGAGAAAGTGTTTTGATGGCGGATACATTTTTTTTTACGCCGTCCCGACGATTGACAGTTGCAAATGCTGCTGAGTTGACGGGTGCAAAGCTTCTTAATCCAGAGTTTTCTCATAAAGTTATCAATACTCTTTCTTCACTTGAGAGTGCGGTGGAAGGTTCGCTTGTTTTTGTAGAGCATCGGAAGTTTTCTGATGCTTTACTGGACAGTTCTGCTGTTGCTGTTTTGTGTACGAATGAGATTGTTTTTAAAGTTCCCGAAACTATGGCAATTTTGGTGACATCCACACCACAGCGTGACTTTGCTCAGATTGGTCGTATTTTGTTTCCAGATTCTGTCAAGCCAATGCCTTGGTTGGGGCAGAAGGGGATTTCATTACATGCGCATATTCATCCAACGGCTAAGTTGGCACATGATGTGTGTATTGAAGCTGGAGCTGTTATTGGTAAAAATGTTGAGATTGGTGCAGGAACTCTTATTTCATCCACAGCTGTTATCGGTGAAAATTGCCGTATTGGATGTGACTGCTATATTGCTCCTAAGGTAACAGTTCAGTGTTCTATAATAGGTGATAAGGTTCAGCTTTATCCTGGCGTTTGCATTGGACAAGATGGTTTTGGTTATGTTGGAGGTGGAGTTGGGATCGAGAAAATTCCACAGCTTGGTCGTGTTATTATTGAGGATGGTGTAGAAGTTGGTGCGAACACGACAATTGATCGTGGGACATTTCAAGATACTGTTATTGGTGAAGGAAGCAAGATTGATAATCTTGTACAAATTGCCCACAATGTAAAAATTGGACGCTATTGTCTTATTGCCGCTCAATGTGGCATTGCGGGAAGTACATCTATAGGGGATATGTCTCAGCTTGGCGGAAGTGTGGGAGTAGCTGATCACATCATAATAGGTAAATCTGTTCAGATTGCTGCTCGTAGTGGTGTTATGAATGACATTCCGGATGGCGAAAAATGGGGAGGTAGTCCAGCGCGACCATTTAAACAATGGTTTCGTGAAGTAGCGGCGTTGCGCAGTATGGGAAAAGTTAAAAAGGAGAAACGCTGATATGATCAGCAGTGAAAAAACTAAAAACTTAGAGGCTGTCGATATTGAAAAACTATTATCAATATTACCGCACCGTTATCCATTTTTATTGATTGATCGTATCGTTGATATTGATGGTGAACAAGAAGCGATTGGTATTAAAAATATAACGATTAATGAGCCACATTTTACGGGACATTTTCCCTCAAAGCCTGTTATGCCTGGAGTTTTGATTTTAGAAGCTATGGCACAAACGGCAGGAGCAATAGCACTTTTAAATTTAGGCAATAAGCAAACAAATTTAGTTTACCTTATGACGGTTGATAATGCGAAATTTCGTAAGCCGGTTATGCCTGGTGATCAGCTCAAGATTCATGTTCAGCTTTTGAAAAAAAGATCTGGTATGAGACGTTTTTCATGTGTTGCAAAAGTAGAAGATGTCCGCGTCGCTGAAGCAGAAATTGCTGCAATGATTGTCGAAGAAGAATAAACGATATTTGATGGGAATTTAAAAATGTCCGGTACGAAAATCCATCCAACTGCTCTTGTGGAGAAGGGAGCGCAGCTTGGTGAGAATGTACGCGTTGGACCATTTTGCCATATTAGTTCAGAGGCTGTTATTGGTGATGAATGTAGTTTGACAAGTCATGTTGTAATAATGGGAAAGACAACATTAGGAGCCAAGAGTAAAGTATTTTCTCATGCTGTTTTGGGGGCAGATCCGCAAAATAATAAACATAAAGGAGGAGCTACAACTCTTTTTATTGGTAAGAATTGTACGATTCGTGAAGGTGTAACAATGCATAGGGGTTCCGATTCGAGTGTAGGAATGACAGTTGTTGGTGATAATTGCCAATTTTTTTGTTATGCGCATATCGCTCACGATTGTTATGTAGGCAATCATGTAACATTTGCCAATAACGCAATGATTGCTGGTCATGTCACTGTTGGTGATTATGTGATTATTGGTGGTGGTGCTGCTGTTCATCAATTTGTTCGTGTTGGACATCATGCATTTATCGGCGGCGTATCTGCACTGGTTGGTGATCTGATACCTTATGGAACAGCTGTTGGTGTGCAGGCAAAACTTGCCGGCCTCAATATTATTGGCATGAAGCGTGCAGGACTTGAGCGTCAAGATATTCATGCACTCCGTCATGCGGTTGCCATGCTTTTTGATCATAGCAAACCATTTAAAGAGCGTGTTAGTGATGTTGCTTCTTTTTATTCTTCTTCTCAGTCTGTTTCTGAAGTTGTTAATTTTATTAAAGAAGAAGGAAAGCGTTTTTATTGTACACCAAAATTTGAAGGTGATAAAATAAAAGAACATAAGGATTAAAAATGCCTATTTGGGGAGCCAGAAGTTTTCTTTCCGGCCGTACTGCTATTATAGCAGGAAATGGTGTTCTACCGATTACTGTTGCGCAGACTCTTGAGAAGAATGGAGAAAATCCTTTTCTTGTGCTTTTGCATGGTGAGGCAGATTCTGTTCTTTATCGCTATGAGCATTGCGAGCTATCAATTGTAGAGTTAGCGCGACTCGTTAAAATTTTAAAAGAGGCTGGTGTATATAATGTTGTTTTGGCAGGTGGTGTGAAAAAGCGTCCACTTCTTAAACAATTGCGACTGGACTGGACAACATTTTTAGCTCTTCCTAAGTTAATCGGAGCTTTGAAGAGGGGGGACGATGCGTTATTAAAAGCTTTTATACGGGTTATTGAAGCACACGGTTTTTGTGTTATCGGTGCTCACGAAATAGTCCCAGATCTTTTAGCTCCCATAGAATTTAATTTAACAGTACGGCGCGCTACTCCAAAAGAGAAAAAAGATATTTTTTTAGCAGTAGAAGCAGCAAAGCTTTTAGGTCAATTAGATATCGGGCAAGCCGTTGTCGTTGTCCAAGGAAGGGTGGTTGCTCTGGAGGGTGCTGAGGGAACTGATAATATGCTGTGGCGTGTTTGTGAAATGCGAGAAAGAGGGCAAATTCCCCTTAAAGGTGGCATTCTTGTAAAATGTGCAAAACCACAACAGGATAATCGCGTTGATTTGCCATCAATTGGGCCAGCGACAATAATGAATATTGCAAAGAGTGGTTTATCTGGTGTTGCGGTGGAGGCAAATAGAAGTCTAATATTATCGGTGAAAACAACAATAGAAAAAGCCAACAAATATTCTCTATTTATAGAGACATTTGAAAGGTTTGGTCATGAATAATTGTTTCTTAAAGATTGCTGTGGTTTCAGGTGAGGAATCTGGTGATTTACTTGGGGCCGATTTAATTACTTGTTTATCACAACAGATAGGATGCAATATTCATTTGATTGGTGTTGGGGGGAGGCATTTAAAGGCATTAGGTTTAAAAAGCTTTTTTGATTCCCATGATATTGCTTTAATAGGTTTAAAGGAAGTATTGAAAAAACTACCATTGTTGTTGCTACATATTCGCAATTTATCCAAATTTATTGCACAAGAACAACCTGATTGTTTAATTATTATTGATAGTCCTGATTTCACACATCGTATTGCAAAAAAGGTACGTGCTTTAGCGCCTTCTATTCCTATCATTAAATATATTGCACCAACCGTTTGGGCATGGAGGCCAGAGCGTGCAAAAGCTATGCGTGGATTTGTTGATCATGTTTTAGCGGTTTTTCCTTTTGAAGAAAAGATTATGCAAGATTTGGGAGGCCCTGCCACGACCTATGTTGGACATCGTCTTTTGACATATCCTCCCCTTTTGAGAGTTCAGTCAGAAAAAAAAAGCCAATTAGAACAAAGAAATTTGATCGATACACAAATATCATCGCCTACATTAGTTATTTTGCCAGGATCACGCAATTTAGAAATTCGTTCCTTAATGCCTATTTTTCGAGAAACAGTAGAGATTCTTGTACAACGTATTCCTCATTTGCGTATTATTTTACCAACCTTACCTCATTTGGTAGATAGAATCCGTGATTTTGTGCAAGGCTGGAAAAGCAAGATAGAAATTGTCGTTGGTGAAGATGAAAAATGGCGTGCTTTTGCACAAGCAGATGTTGCTCTTGCGGCACATGGAACTGTTTCACTTGAATTAGCCTTAGCAAAAATTCCTATGGTTCTTTGCTATAAACTTGATCGTTTTTCTAAATTATTTATTTTTCCTAAAATGATGTTATGGAGTGCTGCTCTTCCAAATATTATTGCTGATAAGCCTATTGTTTCGGAATATTTGAATGAATTAATCCGTCCTGGTATGTTAGCAAGACAAGTAGAACAACTTTTGGCTAATCCTTTATTGCGACAGGCACAACTTGATGCCTTTGAGATGGTAGAACAGAAAATGAAAACTGAAGTACCATCGGGGGTTGTTGGCGCACAAACAATTATCGCTCTTTTAAAAAACAGGAATAAAATTGTATAAATAAAGCAATATTTTAATGATTAATATTTAATTTTAGCAAGAAAATTACAAGCACGTTGGCTTTTAGGATTGGTAAAAAATTCTTCAGAGGCTGTATCTTCAACAATTTTTCCATTTTCTAGAAAGAGTATTCTTTCTGAGACTTTACGTGCGAAGCCCATTTCATGGGTAACACAAAGCATTGTGATCCCTGTATCGGACAATCGAGCCATCACTTCCAAAACTTCTCCCACACTTTCTGGATCAAGAGCAGAGGTTGGTTCATCAAAAAGCATGACTTCAGGTTCCATACAAAGTGCACGGGCAATCGCAACACGTTGTTGTTGCCCACCAGAAAGTTGTAAAGGATATTTTTCACAGTGTTTTTCAATACCAACATGTGTTAAGTAACGAATTGCCCGTTCTTGTGCTTGTTGTTTGGAAAGCCCTTGAACGGTCATAGGTGCTAAAATACAATTTTGTATAACGCTCATGTGGGGAAATAAATTAAAATTCTGAAAGACCATTCCTATCTTACGAAGAACTTTTTTTTGCTGTTGTATAGGAGCGGTATGGATATCAACGTTATGGATACAGATTGAACCTTTTTGTGCTTGTTCTAATTGATTAATACAACGAATTAACGTTGATTTTCCTGATCCGGATGGTCCACAAATAACGATATGTTCACCAGCTTGAACATTAAAGTTGATATCATGTAGGACCTGAAAGTTTCCATACCATTTATTTAGATTTTGAATAGAGATCACTGGTTTTTTATTGGGAGAGATCGATTTATTATTTTTCAAATTCATCTTATTTTATTCTTTCATTGATGAATAACGTGATTAATTCAACATTTTGGTTTGGTAAAGTTTTTTATGATCATTTTATTTAACGTAAATATCGAGTGAGGCGCTGTTCGATAAAAACAATAAAACGATGAATGAGTTCAACGATAAAGAGATAGATAAGAGCAGCCCAAACGTAAACTTGAAAATCAAAAGTCCGTGAATAAGTGAGTTTAGCAACTCCCATTAAATCATAAACAGTAATAAGTGAGGCAACAGCACTGGATTTAATCATTAAAATCAACTCATTTCCTAGGGGGCGTAATGCTACAATCATTGCTTGTGGAAGAATAACTCTAAAAAATGTGACAGAGTTGCTTAAACCTAAAGCTTTTGATGCTTCACGCTGTCCAGTTGTTACGGATAAAAAACTTCCTTTAAAGATCTCAGATTGATAGGCAGCAGAATTGAGTGTAAAAATAAAAAGACAACAATACCACGCATTTTGAAAAAACCACCATAGTCCCACCTGTTGCCAAAAACTATTCATTGAACCAAGCCCATAATAAAAAAGAAAGAGTTGAGCTAATAAAGGAGAGCCACGGAAAAAATAGACATAAGCATTTGCAAAATATTGTAAAAATGTATTCTTTGATAGACGAGCAAAAGCGATAAGCATACCAAGAAAAAGACCTAGAGAACAAGAGATAGAAACAAGCTCAACAGTAACAATAAAGCCATTAATAAATTTGGGTCCATAATGGCTTAAAAGATCAGGATTAAAAAGGAAATAAAGCCACTCAGGAATCATTGACCTAGCACCTTTTTATAGCCTATTTGAGTGTATGTTTCCAAATGGCGTAAGATTGCAGTAAAAACCGCTGAAAATAACAAATAGAGTAAGCATGCTACAAAATAAAATAGCATGGGTTTATTGGTAGCAGCGACAGCTAAATTCGTTTGTCGCATGAGGTCAACAAGCGCGATGGTAGAAACAAGGGATGTATCTTTCAGTAAAGTAAGCCAATTATTAGAAAGTCCTGGCAAGGCATTTCGGATGAGCTGAGGGAAGACAATACGAAAAAATGTGGTTGACCGTGAAAGTCCTAAAGCTTTAGCCGCTTCATATTGACCTTTATCAAAAATATTAAATGCTCCAAGCCAAACTTCACAAGAAAAAGCTGCAAGAACCATACTAAGGGCAAGAACACCAGCAACAAATGCATTGATACTGAACATGATTTCAAAATTAAAATAGTCAAATAAATTTTGAATAAGGCTTTGTAATCCGTAGTAAACTAAAAACAAAGTTAAAAGCTCTGGTAGCCCACGGAATACTGTTGAAAAGAGGCGTGCCATAGCTTTGGCCATCTTAATATTGGATCGAATCATCACTGCATTGAGAAGTCCTAGAGGAAATCCAAGAAAGCCACAACATAATGCCAATGACAAAGTCATTCCTGCACTGGAAAGTATAACCACTCCCCATCCACCATTGCTAAATGATAGCAATGCTAAATTTTCAATCATTCCTGTGTTCCTCATGAAAGAGTTCGATAATATTTTTTAGCAATAACCAGTAAGTTTCATTTAAATATCATATCGATATTTAATAAACATCACCTGTAAAATACTTTCTCATAATTTTTTCATAAGTTCCATCCAAACGGATTTCTTTTAGCGCCTTATTGAACTTATTTTTAAGTTCATTATTATTTTGACGGACTGCAATTGCAATAGGAAATCTTGTTTCTTCTAGAGTTCCCAAGAGGAGACAGCAATCTTTTCCTTCATTTTTAAGCCAATTTAATGCTTGTAATTTATCAACAATAATCACATCAAGTCGATGATTTAAAAGGTCACGATTCACTTCTATTGTGGAAGGGTAGAGTTTGATTTTCACCTCTTTAGAAGCATAATGATCTTCTGCATAGAAAGCTTGTGTTGTATTTGATTGCACACCAAGATTTTTACCTCTAAAGTCTTGTGTCGAGATTTCTTTAATTCCCGAAGCTTTGGTAACGATAACAGCCAGTGCTGTATCGTAGTAAGGATCTGTGAAGTCAATTTTTTGTAAGCGCTCTTGTGTGAGAGAGAGGGAAGCAATGATAGCATCATATTTTTTTGCAATAAGTCCAGGGATCATTCCCTCGAAGTCTTGTGTAACAATAGTACACTCAACATTCATTTTTTTACAAAGTGCATAAGATATATCAATATCAAGTCCCTGCAATTTATTATTTGAGTCAATATAACTAAAGGGAGGGTAGGTGCCTTCACTCGCAATTTTTAATGTTTTCGCATCAGCCAATTGGGTGAATAGTACGGCGCTTATTATAAGAGCTCCTGCTAATAATTTCATGATGTTCTCCTATTGGATAAGCGGGCAAATATGAAATCATTATGTTTTTATAATCTGTAAGCTTTTTTGGAGCAATTCAAAAATTTATTAATGCTTATTTTAGATCATTATGTTGGGCATTATTATCAAAAAAAATAGATTTTGATACGATAAAAATACAACTTTATCGTTGTCATTAGATTCTATAAAGTGTTTAAATATTGAGGAACAATTAAAAATTATTTTGATAAATGTAAATTTTCTTATAGAAACGCCGAATTTCCAATTATACCTGCATGTCCAATAAAGAGTTAAAGATACTCCTTAAATATACAGATTGAATTTTAATTCATAGTGAGATCTAATCGATATCGAAAGTAAAATATTTTCTCATAATTTTCTCATAGGTTCCATCGGCGCGGATTTCTTCTATTGCTTTATTAAAACTGTTTTTAAGATCATTATTATTTTGACGGAGTGCAATTGCAATAGGAAAATTTGTTTTTTCTAGAGTTCCCAATAGGAGACAGCAGTCTTTTCCTTCATTTTCAAGCCAATTTAATGCTTTTAATTTATCAAAGATGATGATATCAAGCCGATGGCTTAAAAGATCACGATTAACTTCTGCTGCTGTAGGATAAAGTTTGATATTAACTCCTTCAGAGGCATAATGATCTTCCGCATATGCAGCTTGTGTTGTATTTGATTGTACACCAAGGTTTTTACCTCTAAAGGCTTGTGTTGAGATTTCTTTAATTTCCGAATTTTTGGTAACAATAACAGCGAGTGCTGTATTGTAGTAAGGATCTGTAAAATCAATTTTTTGTAAGCGCTCTTTTGTAGGAGAAAGGGAAGAAACAATAGCATCGTATTTTTTGGCAAGAAGACCGGGAATCATCCCCTCGAAGTCTTGTGTGACAATAGTACATTCAACATTCATTTTTTTGCAAAGAGCATAAGATATATCAATATCAAACCCTTGAAGTTCGTTATTTGAGTCAATATAACTAAATGGCGGATAAGAAGCATCGCTTGCAATTTTCAGCGTTTGAGAATTAGCCGATAGGGTAAATAGTGTCGCGCTTATTATAAGAACTCCTGCTAATAATTTCATTATGTTCTCCTATTAGATAAGCTGGCAAATATGAAACCATCATGAATTTTTATAATCTGTAAGCTCTTTTGGAGCAATGTAAAAAATTTATCTGTGGTCATTTTGCTATCATTATGCTGAATATCATTGTCAAAAAATAATTTCTTTTTATCAAGTATGGGAATAAAAAATACAGGAAAGAAGGACACCTCTATTGATTATATGATTTAATGATTTTACTTAAAAAATCAATAATTTATCTTTAAAAGAAAAACTATTAACTTAAATACAAAGAAAATTTCAGCTCTTAACAGGACAAAATGTAAAGTATTTTTATTCGAATCTATTTGAAGAGGGATAAGAAGTTTTGGCATCTTAGAAAAGCACTTAATGTAAGCCTTTTGCAATTTTATCTGAAGAAGATAGAAAGAAAAATTCTGACATTGCTAGATTTTAATATGTAATAGGGCTTTTAAACATGGGGGAATGATAGAGAATACATTTCTATTAAAGATAATGAGGATTATAAGGTAAAATTTTCAATTTCTTTTTGCTAAATGTTTGGCTAATTCGCAGAAAAGTATTCTCAATTTCTTTACAGAGCTAAAACTTAGAATTTTTTAGTAAATTTTTATGATGATGTTATCTCTGTAGAAAGAGTTTTAAAATCACGTTTTATAAAAATTCTTAAAGGATGTTTTTTGATTACTCTCAATAAAGCTTCAGTAAATTGAAGCTTTATTGATCTCTTTTTTTAATTTGCACGTTCATCTATAGGAACATAGTCACGCATAGCATAGCCTGTGTAGAGTTGTCGAGGACGACCAATTTTTTGTGCAGGGTCTTCAATCATTTCTTTCCATTGTGCCACCCACCCGACACTGCGCGCCAATGCAAAAAGGACAGTAAACATTTCAGTTGGAAAACCTAGAGCTTTTAATGTAATGCCGGAATAGAAATCAACATTGGGATAAAGCTTTTTCTCAATAAAATATTCATCACTTAAGGCAATTTTTTCAAGCTCTATTGCAATATCAAGAAGAGGGTCATCTTGAATGTTGAGTTCTTTTAAAACTTTATGACAGGTTTTTTGCATGATTTTTGCACGTGGATCATAATTTTTATAGACACGGTGCCCAAAGCCCATAAGGCGGAAAGGATCATTTTTATCTTTTGCACGTGCAATAAATTCAGGAATTCTTTTAATAGAACCTATTTCTTGTAGCATTTTTAGGCATGCTTCATTGGCACCACCATGTGCTGGTCCCCAAAGGCATGCAACTCCTGCTGCAATACAGGCAAACGGATTAGCACCTGAGGATCCAGCAAGACGTACCGTAGATGTAGAAGCATTTTGTTCATGATCTGCATGAAGGATAAAGATTTGATCCATCGCCCGAGCAAGCACAGGGTTTGTTTTATATTCTTCACAAGGAACTGCAAAGCACATATGGAGGAAATTTGCAGCATAATTAAGATCATTACGTGGATAAACAAATGCTTGTCCGATACTGTATTTATAGGCCATAGCAGCAAGCGTTGGAACTTTTGAGATAAGACGAACAGAAGCAATCATTCTCTGGTGAGGATCTGTAATATCAATAGAGTCGTGATAGAACGCAGACATAGCGCCAAGGCAGGCAACCATGACGGCCATAGGATGAGAATCACGACGGAAGCCATGGAAGAAGCGTGCAAACTGTTCGTGTACCATGGTATGCTGCATAATACATCGATCAAATTCATTTTTTTCTTGCTGTGTTGGGAGTTCACCATAAAGTAAAAGATAACAACTTTCGAGAAAGTCTCCTTTTTCAGCCAATTGATCAATAGGATAACCACGATAAAGCAATATACCTTTATCACCATCGATATAAGTAATTTTTGATTCACAAGAAGCTGTTGAAGTAAAACCAGGATCATAAGTAAAAATATCGGTTTTTTTGTAGAGAGAAGCAATTTCAATGACTTCAGGTCCACTCGTGCCTTTACGCAAGGGAAGCTCTACTTTTTTATCATTCACAATAATATATGCGTTATTCTCAGACATTCGGTATTCCTTTCAGATCCTTCACTTCTAAAAATTAAGACTCTGCTTCATCAGAGTGGGGGATGTATAACTGAAGCTTTTCTTACTTATATTAAGGGTAGATTGCCTCTAAAAGTGAGTACATGCAATCTAAAAATATTTCCTTATTGATCATTATTACTCAATAAGAAATGTATTTCAATGATATAACATAAAAAACTCTTTTAAGGCGCGTTGAGATATCTGTATAGATCCTTATTTGAGGAAATATACTCAGTGCACATCATGGGCATATTGTTGTGATAAGTTGGTCCTTGATGCGATGAAGGGATTCATCGCGTCCTAATAAAATAAGAATATCCAAAACACCTGGTGATGTTGCACATCCTGTAAGAGCTGCGCGAAGTGGTTGGGCGATAGATCCAAATTTGAGATTCTGTGTTTGGACACAAGAGCGAAGTGTTTCATCTAGAGTTTTTGTATCCCAAGAGGGGCACGCTTTCAGAGCAAGATAAAGATCGTTTAAAATGGTTCGTCCATTTTTATCTAAGAGCATTTGAGCTTTTTCATCAAGTTGTAAAGGTCGTTGCGTAAAAATGAAGGAGGCATTGTCAATCAGTTCGCACAGTGTTTTTGAACGTTCTTTCAAATGCGGGATTGCTTTTAAAAATTGAACACGGCGTTTTTCATCAAGTTTTTCAATAATTTGTGCTCCCCTATCGGTTTCTGGTAGAATATTAAGAGTGGCATCAAAAAGTTCTTGATCATTACTCATACGCATATAGTGTCCGTTGATGGAATCGAGCTTTTTGAGATCAAAACGAGCAGCACCTTTGTTAATATCCTCAATATCAAACCAAGAAATCATATCTTTAAGTGACATCAGTTCGTCATCACCATGACTCCAACCTAAACGGACAAGGTAATTGCGCAAAGCAGCAGGAAGATATCCCATTGTTCGGTAGGCATCAACACCGAGCGCACCATGTCGCTTTGATAATTTTGCACCGTTTTCACCATGGATAAGAGGAATATGGGCCATAACAGGAATGTCCCATCCCATTGCTTTAAAGATAATCGTTTGTCGGGCTGCGTTGGTAAGATGATCGTCACCACGTATAATATGTGTGATGCCCATATCATGATCATCAACGACAACAGCATGCATATAGGTAGGCGAACCATCAGAACGCAAAATAATGAAGTCATCGAGATCTTTATTAGGAAAACGGACATCACCTTGAACACGATCATGTACAATCGTTTCTCCATCTTGAGGGGCTTTGATGCGAATAACAGGCTTAACACCTTTAGGAGCTTCAGAACTATCACGGTCGCGCCAACGTCCATCATAACGTGGTGGGCGCCCTTCTGCACGGGCTTTTTCACGCATTTCAGCTAACTCTTCAGGTGAAGCATAACAATAATATGCTTTACCATTCTTGACCAACTGTTCAGCGATTTGGCGGTGACGTTCTGCACGTTCGAATTGCGAAATAGGGGCGCCATCGTAACTAAGACCCATCCAGTGCAAGCCATCTATAATGGCTTTTACAGCTGCTTCTGTTGAACGCTCTCGGTCTGTATCTTCAATTCGTAAAAGCATTTTTCCACCGGTATGTTTTGCATAAAGCCAATTAAAAAGAGCAGTACGAGCACCACCAATATGAAGGAAGCCAGTGGGTGAAGGGGCAAAACGAGTAATAACAGACACGAATATTTTCCTTTAAACTAAGATATTACTTATGGAATTTTATAGAAAAGTCATGTTAGCATAAGTGATGGGGCGTGCAATAGCCGTATTGCGAGTTAAAGTGGGGGACTGATGTTTTATAAAAGTAAAGAGGGTTTATCCGAAAAATCTGTTACAGAAGGAAAAAAGCCATGTCAGATAGGGCAGAGTGTTTTTTCTAGATATGATGATGCAAAGAACGGTAGCTATAACCAACAAAAACTTTTTTTATTGACACTCTTAAAAGAAGTAATCATTTTTTTTCGCAAATGGTTAGAAGATTGTATCAATAAAGAAGTTTCTTTTGGTATCCTTTTTTCGCTGATTTTAGTCTTTTTTGCCCTAGGAATCATTTTCTATTTTCATTTAGAGTGGGAACCAAGTTGGGGACAATTGGGGGCGTTGGTCAGTATTTTTCTGGGAATATTCTATGTTGCACGTTTTTATCGAAAAATATGGATTCCCGTGGGGTTTCTGTTTTGTATTATATTGGGTGCTTTAGCGGCAAAAATAGAAACGTGGCGTATTGCAACACCCATGCTAAGCAGTGACATTGTCACTACATTGACGGGAAGAATTGTTTCTATTGAGTCAGGTGCCAAAGGAGGATTTCGTTTAGTTTTGGAGATTTTGAATACAGAAAATCCTGTATTACGACATAGTCTTCATCGTGTTCGTTTATCGGCAAGATATTTGCCATCTGGCTTAGCGATTGGTGATGGACTGCATGGAAAAGTTAAGATTCGTGCATTCTCTGGGCCTGTGCGTCCAGGAGGCTACGATTTTAGTTTTCATAATTATTTTAAAAGAATTGGAGCACAAGGCGTTTATTTAGAAAAACCAAGAAAAATATTCGTTTCGCAGCCTGATGGAATATTCGCTATCATTCTACAGAAAATTGAAAATTTACGCACGAAGATGACACAAAGAATCCATATAGCCCTTGAAGGAGAAAAGGGGAGTGTTGCAGCTGCCCTCATAACAGGGCAGCGTGCTGGTATTTCAAATGAGACAAATGAAGCATTACGTACAGCTGGATTAGCTCATATTTTATCAATATCAGGTTTACATATGGCGTTGTTAAGCGGCATAGTTCTTTTGAGTATCCGTAGTTTTTTAGCATTTTTTCCAGTTTTTTCTTCCTATTATTCCAGTAAAAAATTTGCTGCTATCGTTGCTTTTATGATAACAGCTTTTTATTTGTTATTGTCGGGCTTAGCAATATCAGCGCAAAGAAGTTTTGTGATGATTGCTGTTATGTTGGTTGCTATATTGTGTAATCGCTCTGCTATAACAATGCGTAATTTTTCCATTGCAGGGTTGATAACTCTAGCGATGACACCCCATGAAATATTAGGTCCTAGCTTTCAAATGTCCTTTTCTGCGACTGCTGCTTTGATCGCTTTTTTTGATTGGTGGAGTGGAAGGTCATTTTTTCGTAAAAGAAAAACAACTCCCTCTTATGTTGGAGGAGGAGTGATAAATTTTGTTTTCTCATCGATGCTTTCAACATGTGCTTCTTCCTTTGTTGCAGGGAGTGCAAGTGGAATTTATGCTGCTTATCATTTTTCTAATATGGCATCTTTGAGCATTATTAGTAATGCTTTTGCTTTGCCTGTCATCTCAATTTTTGTCATTCCCTTTGGATTAATCGCAGTTCTTGCAATGTTAGGAGGATTCGAATGGCTTCCTCTTCAAATTATGGGTTTTGGAGTTGATCTTGTAATAAAGATTGCACATGCTATCAAGGCTATTTCTCCTGATTTGAATCCTGGTTTTATGCCGTTATCAGCGTTAGTTTTATTGAGTATAGGCTTGGTTGGACTGACTTTTTGCAAAACACCCATCCGGCTCTTTTTTAGTTTGTTTATTTTGGCAGGTATTTCTATTTGTGTAATGCATTCACCTGTACAACTGATTATAGCAGATAATATGCGTCTCGTGGGCGTTATCCATGATAAAAAATTATATATTGATCGTTACCATATTTCTAAGTTCACGACATCCATATGGAAAAAGTCATTTCGTGTGAATGAAACGATTAAACCAACAAAATATGGTCCTTCGTTGCACGGACAATTTATTTGTGATTATCATGTATGTACATCTTTATTGGATAATGGATTAAAAGTGATCGTTTTACAGAGAGAAACAGATCAATGTGTAGAGGCAGATATTCTCATTCAGACATTTATGATGCATAATCCAACTTGTTACAAGAAGGCAAAAATAATATTTATGCCTCAACAATTGTTATCACGAGGAAGCGTTATGATGACCAAAGGTGGAGATATTATTTGGTCTTCTCTAGGGTTTCATAGACCATGGAATATGCACAGACAGCATTCATAAAAACATATAATCGGTCATATTTTGCTTCACATTTGGATAATGACAAAACAAAAAATAACAGAAGACTTTTCTCATAATATTTTACGGTATTTAGATTGGTAATTTTATCAATGTCATTGAAACGAGATAATAATCTACAGTTTTCTAGAAATAGATGATTTTTTATATCTGATCATTTTAATTTTTTCAAAAAAATTGATATGTGCATCTTTGTGCATCCTATTGATAGCACAAGATAAATCAAAAATTCTTATTGAATGAAAAAAATGCTAACAAATCTTCTCAAAGAAATAAAAAAGATAATTGTTGATTATTCTATTTTATTCTTATCATATATTTCTATAACGGGTAACATCTCTTCAAGCAAAAGATGATGGTAAATTTAAATAGATTGCGTCAAGAGGTTATCTTTTATTATCATTATTATCGGTGGTAATAGGGGTGATAAATGCTGCTTATGCGGATAGAAGGCAAAGTCATTCATGAATGTTCAGCAGTTAAAAAAAATGGCAGCTATTAAAGCGCTTGAGTTTGTTGAAGATGGTATGCGGCTTGGTATCGGATCTGGTTCGACAGTCAATGAATTTATTCGTCTTCTAGGTGAGCGTGTTGCGGATGGTTTGCGTGTGACTGGTGTTGCTACTTCAAGATATTCTGAACAACTCTGTCATAAGTTTGGAGTGCCTGTTAGCACTTTAGAACAAATACCTGAGCTGGACCTTGATATTGACGGAGCAGATGAAATTGGTCCTGAGATGATGCTCATTAAAGGGGGAGGGGGAGCATTGTTGTATGAAAAAATTGTAGCATCGGCATCTCGTGCAATGCTTGTCATTGCGGATGAAACAAAGGTGGTAAAAAGACTTGGTGCTTTTGCACTACCAATTGAAGTTAATCCATTTGGTATCCACACAACATGCAGAGCCATTGAAAAAGTCGCTGATGATTTAGGGCTTTCTGGAAAAATTTCATTGCGAATGAATGGAAAAGATCCTTTTGAAACAGATGGTGGCCATTTTATTCTTGATGCATTTTGGGGCTGCATTTTGCAACCAAAACCATTATCGGATGCACTTCTTGCTATTCCTGGTGTTGTTGAGCATGGCCTTTTTTTGGGGTTGGCTTCACGTGCAATTGTCGCTATGGCTGATGGTCAAATAAAAGTTTTAGAACCGTTTGATTTTTAGAAAAGGCATTTACATGATGATATGTTAGCACAGTAAATAAAGGGTCTTAAAGATTTTAGGTAGAATAACGAATTAAAATTATAATTAGCTATCGGGGTAATCATTAAATGAAAATAATATTTTCTTTTCAGCGTTTTGTCGTATATTTTAGTGTAATTGCTATTTTTTTTGTAAATGTTGGAACGGTTTATGCACAAGGTGTGAGTGATCAACATTTGGATTCAGCGCGAAAGGCAATCAGAGCTATTCATGCAACGGATCAATTTGATAGTTTTTTACCAAATGCGGTCCATGATTTCAAAAATGAACTGATCAGCGATGATCCGAATTTAGCAACAGCTATTTCTGATATTGTTGATAAGCAGGCGCTTGCTTTAATTAAAAGGCGCTCTGATCTAGAAAAAGAGATTGCTCATGTATATGCAAAATATTTTACTCAAAAAGAGCTTGATGCGATAACAACATTTTATAATTCTGATACCGGTAAAAAGTTTTTGACAGAAGTCCCCAATATTGCACGTGATTCTTATTCAGCATTTGATATATGGCGTACTGCTCTTATGCGGGATCTTGTAGAAAATGTGAAAAAAGAGATGTCTGAAACACTTAATTTGAATAATTCTACTATGCCTACAAATATGCCAATAAAATCAGAATCTTCAGAAAATAAAAAATAGCTTGATCGATATCATGACAACAATGGGCAATTTCTGATTTTTTTAATAGCGGCGGTTTTCCCGCCGTTTTTAATATTTTAATGAGAGTAGGTCTTTTTAGAATACTGCTTTATAAAAAATGCTTCTTCAAAAGAAAAAAAGACTTTCATTTGATAATAAAAGACCTTAGCCTACTCTTGCAGCTATATAAGAAGGAATAATTCGTGGGCTCTTTTGATTTTGATTTATTTGTTATTGGAAGTGGTTCTGGTGGAGTGCGTGCAGCACGGCTTGCTGGAGGTCTTGGCAAGCGGGTCGCTATAGCAGAGGAATATCGTATAGGGGGCACTTGTGTTATTCGTGGTTGCGTTCCCAAAAAACTTTATGTTTATGCATCACAATATGTAAAAGAATTTAAGAAAAGTGTTGGTTTTGGGTGGGAATATGCGGATCCAATTTTTAGCTGGGAAAAGTTGGTTGCAGCTAAAAATAAAGAAATATCAAGGTTAGAAGGGCTGTATCGTAAGGGATTAGAAAATAACAATGTGCATATTTATGAAAGTCGTGCTACTTTTATAGATGATCACACATTAGAGCTTTCTGCCACGGGTGAGCGGGTAAGTGCAGAAAAAATTTTGATTGCAACGGGAGCAAAATTTGCACAAAATACTCCCATAGAAGGTGGTGAATTTTGCCTTACTTCTAATGAGATTTTTGACCTTGATCAACTCCCAAAATCAATAGTCATTGTTGGTGGAGGGTATATTGGTGTTGAATTTGCTAATATTTTTCATGAATTAGGTGTAAAAACAACACTCCTCCATCGGAGTGATTTAATCCTTCGTAATTTTGATCATGATTTGCGGCAATTGCTCAGCGATGCAATGATTGAAAAAGGGATTTCTATTCTCTACGGAATAACAATTTCTAAAGTGCAGGCTGCAGAAAATTGTTATGAAGTTGTTTTATCAAATGGGAAAATAATCAGTGCCGATCAGATTATGTTGGCTACGGGGCGTGTACCAAATACAACGGGTTTAAGACTTGATAGGGCAGGTGTTAAAGTGGATGAATTTGGTGCAGTTGTTGTTGATGAGAAAATGACAACAAATATCCCCCATATTTGGGCTGTTGGTGATGTAACAGGTCATATTCAATTAACACCTGTTGCGATTCATGATGCAATGTGTTTTGTTAAGACAGCATTTGAGAATATTCCCACAACACCTGATTATGATTTAATTACAACAGCAGTTTTTTCACAGCCAGAGATTGGAACGGTGGGTCTTTCAGAAGAAGAGGCGGTAAAGCGTTATAAGCGTCTTGAAATTTATCGTACAGTTTTTCGTCCTATGCGTAATGTTCTTTCTGGTAGTTCAGAGAAAATGCTTATGAAACTCATTGTTGATGGTGAAAGCCGTATTGTTGTGGGCGCTCATATTTTAGGGGAAAATGCTGGTGAGATGGCACAGCTTATAGGGATATCTCTCAAGGGTAAGCTGACGAAGGATATCTTTGACGAGACGATGGCAGTGCATCCAACGATGGCAGAAGAATTGGTAACAATGTATAAACCAAGTTATATATATGAAAATGGGAAGAAAATAGAAAGTTAAACAGCATATATTATGGTAAAAAGTTTTTGATATGCTAATCTTTAAGCTTAATCTTTAGAGAGAGTGTAATGATAAAAGAATGGGCGCCTGACACTTGGAGAACAAGGCCAATTAAACAAGTTCCGACTTATCCGGATAAGTCTATGTTAGAAGATGTTGAGCGAAAACTGAGAAGCTATCCTCCTTTAGTTTTTGCAGGTGAAGCACGTGATTTAAAAAATGAATTAGCAGCCGTTGCGAAAGGCCAAGCTTTTTTATTACAAGGTGGTGATTGTGCCGAAAGCTTTGCAGAACATGAAGCTGATAATATCCGTGATTTTTTTCGCGTATTTTTGCAAATGGCGATTGTTTTAACCTTTGGTAGTTCTAAACCGGTTGTTAAAATTGGTCGTATTGCTGGTCAATTTGCAAAGCCTCGCTCTTCTGATATAGAAAGAAAAGAGGGGGTTGAATTTCCTGCTTATCGTGGGGATATTATTAATGGCATTGAATTTGAAGCCGGTTCTCGTATTCCAGATCCGCAACGGATGTCTATGGCTTATCGCCAATCTGCGGCAACACTTAATCTATTGCGTGCTTTTTCACAAGGTGGCTATGCTAATTTAGAAAATGTTCACACATGGATGTTGAGTTTTGTTTCTAACAGTCCGCAGGGGGAACGTTATGAATTATTGGCAGAGCGTATTTCTGAAGCAATTGATTTTATGCGTTCTATAGGGATTACATCCAAAACACATTCTTCATTGCGTGAAACATCTTTTTATACCAGTCATGAAGCACTGTTGCTTGGTTATGAAGAGGCTTTGACTCGGATTGATTCAACTTCAGGAAATTGGTATGCAACATCTGGTCATATGCTATGGATTGGTGACCGTACGCGTCAGATTGACCATGCTCACGTTGAATATTGTCGCGGCATTAAAAATCCTATAGGATTAAAATGTGGTCCTTCCATTGAGTCTGATGAGCTTTTAAAATTAATTGATATTTTAAATCCTGAAAACGAGTTGGGGCGGCTTACTCTCATTACGCGCTTTGGTTATGATAAAGTTGAACGTTATCTGCCTAAACTCATCCGTGCCGTTGAACGCGAGAAGCGTGCGGTTATATGGTCATGTGATCCAATGCATGGCAATACAATTACTGCCAATGGTTATAAGACGCGTCCCTTTGATTATGTTTTAAAAGAAGTAGAGAATTTTTTTGCAGTGCATCGTGGAGAAGGAACTTATCCAGGGGGCATTCATATTGAGATGACAGGTCGTGATGTTACTGAATGTACAGGAGGGGCGCATGCCATTTCTGTGGACGATCTATCTGATCGTTATCATACGCAATGTGATCCTCGGCTAAATGCAGATCAAGCGTTAGAATTGGCTTTTCTTGTTGCTGAACTCCTTAAAAAAAATCGTGCGACTGACTCGTTAGCAATTGCTGCTGAGGGGTAGGCAAAAATTTACTTAATATTTTTTTTAGGTCATTATGGCAGAAGAGAATTTTTAAAAAAGTGATATTTCCGATGATGAAGAATAAAGTTGTGGTTGCTAAACTGATGAAATGATACAAAGGCTTATGAAAAATGATTTTCGGGTATCAATTGCCCAATTAAATCCTATTGTCGGTGATATTGAGGGGAATTTTTCTTTAGCTGTCATGGCGCATCAAAAGGCCAAAGAAGAGGGGGCTGATCTTGTTTTATTCACGGAACTTTTTATAAGCGCTTATCCGCCGGAAGATCTTGTTCTAAAACCTGCTTTTACAAAAACATGTGAAGAGACTGTTGAGAAATTAGCAAAGATAACCGTAGGCGGACCAGGAATTGTCATTGGTCTTCCATTAAGGCGCAATGGTAATATTTACAACGCTGTCATGGTTCTTGATGAAGGGAGAGTCATTGCCGAAAGTTTGAAGTTTGATTTACCTAATTATGCTGAATTTGATGAAAAGCGTTTATTTTCTTCAGGTCCACGTCCTCAGCCTATTGTCTATCATGGAATCAAATTAGGAATAGTCATTTGTGAGGATCTTTGGAATGATTCCTCTCTGAGTACAGAGCTTAAAGATAAAGGAGCGGAAATTATTCTTGTCCTTAACGGATCTCCCTACTATCGTAATAAAACTTTAAAACGTATAGATGTTATTCATACGCAAGCTCTACAATCTGGAGTGCCAATTATCTACGCTAATCAAGTAGGTGGTCAAGATGAGCTCGTTTTTGATGGTGGGTCTTTTGCCTTGAATGGACAAGGCAAAAAGATATTTCAAATGAAACACTTTGATAGCCATATTGCTTTAAGCCATTGGCAAAAAACAACGACGGGATGGCACTGTATTTCAGGTCCTAATGAAAGTCTTCTCAATGGATTAGCGGCTGATTATCAAGCTTGTGTTTTGGGGTTGAAAGATTACGTTAATAAAAACGGCTTTAAGGATGTTATTCTTGGTCTTTCAGGAGGAATTGATTCAGCCCTGTGTACGGCAATGGCGGTGGATGCTCTTGGTGCTGAGAGGGTTCGCACCATTATGATGCCCTATCATTATACTTCGCAAGAATCATTAAAAGATGCTAAAGAATGTGCTGATCTTTTGGGATGTCGTTATGAAATCATACCGATTGAGCAAGCTGTTGAAGCTTTTCTTGAAACAATGGCACCTGTTTTTTCAGGGTTACCCTCTGATATAACAGAAGAAAATCTTCAAAGTCGTATACGTGGTACAGTTTTAATGGCTCTTTCAAATAAATTCGGTTCAATGGTGGTAACGACAGGCAATAAGTCAGAAATGGCTGTGGGATATGCAACACTGTATGGTGATATGAATGGCGGGTTTAATCCTATAAAAGATATTTATAAAATGCAGGTTTATGCATTAGCTGAGTGGCGCAATAAAAATCACTTGCACAATTTAAGAGGACCAGAAGGGATTGTCATTCCATCCAATATTATAGAAAAAGCGCCTTCTGCAGAGCTGCGAGAAAATCAAAAAGATGAAGATTCTCTTCCGCCTTATCCTATTTTAGATGATATCTTACAATCTCTTGTAGAAAATGACATGAGTATTTGTGATATTGTTAAACGTGGACACTCACGAGAAACTGTTGCGAAAGTTGAACAGCTTCTTTATGGTGCCGAATATAAAAGGCGTCAATCTGCGCCTGGTGTAAAAATCAGTTACAAAAATTTCGGACGCGATCGTCGCTATCCCATAGTCAATCATTTTCGCGATAAAAATTGAGTATTATTTTATGGTTAAAGTTCGTTTTGCTCCCTCTCCAACAGGTTATATTCATATTGGCAATATCCGTATTGCGCTTTTCAACTGGCTTTATGCGCAAGCGTATAAGGGAGAATTTATTTTACGCTATGATGATACAGATATTGAACGTTCTAAACAAGAATATATCGATGCTATTGCTGTTGACCTTGAATGGCTTGGTATTCAACCAGATGCAATTTATTACCAATCCAAGCGATTTAATCGATATGATGAAGTGGCAGAAATTCTCAAACAACGTGGTCTTCTTTATCCTTGTTATGAGACAACAGAGGAATTAGAGCGGCGTCGTAAAATCCAGCTTTCACGCAAATTGCCTCCTGTTTATGACCGTGCAGCATTGAAGTTGACAACAGAAGAGAGAAAAAACTTTGAATCACAAGGTCGTAAACCCCATTGGCGTTTTCTTCTTCCTAATTTTGAAAGTGATCCTTTACACACAAAGCGAACAGAAGTTTGCTGGAATGATGCAATAAAGGGAAAGCAGACGATTGATTTAGCTTCTCTTTCAGATCCTGTTCTTATTCGTGAAGATGGAACCTATCTTTATACATTGCCGTCTATTGTTGATGATGTAGATATGGCTATTACGCATATTATTCGTGGGGATGATCATATTACAAATACAGGCGCTCAAATTGCTCTTTTTAAAGCTCTTAATGCAGAATTACCGGTTTTTGCTCATACCAATTTATTGGCGACAGTTTTAGGAAAAGGATTTTCAAAACGTAATAATGATCTTTCTATTCGTTCTCTACGGGAAGAAGGATTTGAATCTATAGCTGTTCAATGCCTTGCCGTTTTGATTGGGACATCGCAAAATGTGCATCCCTATCCCAATCAAGCTGCGCTTTTAGAGCATTTTAATCTCCAAGATACGTCAAGATCCGTTGCAAAATTTGATATTGCTGATCTTCTTGCTTTGAATAGTCATCTTGTCCATGAGTTAACCTATGAGGAAGTAAAAATGCGCCTTAAAAAACTTTCTATTGAGGGAGATAAGGCGGAATATTTCTGGAACGCGATAAGAAGCAATATTAATAAAGTCAATGATGCTGTTTTTTGGTGGAAAATCATTCATGATGAACAGAATTTTGATACAGTAGCACTAGAGGATCGTGCTTTTGTGCACCAATCACTCGATTTCTTACCTGAAGGTGCTTTGAATGAGGAAAGTTGGAAAATTTGGACAACAGCATTAAAAGAAAAAACAGGTCGAAAAGGAAAAGCTTTATTTATGCCATTACGTCAGGCACTTACGGGCATGGATCATGGACCTGAAATGGGAAAAATTTTGCAGCTTTTAGGGCGTGAAAAGGTAACGGAAAGGCTCTCTAGGAAATAAGAGCGGATTTTTTAAAAGTATTTCGTTCATTTCACTCTTAAAGAGAGTAAAGAACGGGTTTATTTACACGTTTTTATAAGCATGAAAGCAGGAATATCATCACCAAATCCAATGGGTGTGTAATTCTTATTTTTTCGTGAGCGTTGTTGCTCAGATGGCTTCTCCTTATTCTTTGCATTTTTGATATATTCTGTTTTATTCTCTTCTACAGATTTTTTAGTGTGAACAACAGGCTCTTTTGGAGCAGTTTTCTTTGATGGTTTTGAAGATTTTTTCTTTACAACAATATCTTCTGTTTGATCATCAGCTATTAAAGTTGAGAGATCTCCATTGAGCCATTCAATTTTTTCATTACTCATTTCTTCGATGGCATTGATATATTTTTGATCAGCTTTTGTGACAATTGTAAAAGCTTTTCCGCTGCGATTTGCACGCCCTGTACGACCAATTCGATGGATATAGTCTTCAGCATGTGTAGGAACATCATAGTTAAATACATGACTTACAGCTGGAATATCGAGTCCACGGGCAGCAACATCAGAAGCAACAAGAAGTGTAAGTTTATTATTTTTAAAATCAGCTAGGGTGTTCATGCGCGAATATTGGTCCATATCTCCATGAAGTGCCCCTACATTAAAGTTATGTTTGATGAGCGATCTAAAAAGTTCAGAGATATCTCTCTTTCGATTACAGAAAATGATTGCATTTTGAAGCTCTGCACCTTCATTTTGGATAAGCTCTCGTAAAACCGCTCTTTTATCCCATGATTTATTTCCAGATTTGACAAGCCGCTGTGTAATTGTGGTTGCAGTTGAGGATGCTTTTGTAACTTCAACAGATACAGGAGAATGTAAAAATTGTTTCGTTAGTTTTGTAATTTCTGGCGCCATTGTTGCAGAAAAGAACAAAGTTTGACGCGTAAAAGGAGTTAGCTTACAGATGCGTTCAATATCAGGAATAAAGCCCATATCCAACATGCGATCAGCTTCATCAATCACAAGGATTTCAACGCCCATCAGGAGCAGTTTACCGCGCTCGCAATGATCAAGAAGGCGCCCTGGTGTTGCTATAAGAACATCAGCTCCCCGTTCAAGTTTGCGATCTTGGAGTTCAAAAGAAACTCCACCAATCAAAAGAGCAACATTTAAACGATGATTTATTCCGTATTTATCGAAATTTTCTTCAACTTGAGCTGCAATTTCTCTTGTTGGTTCTAAGATGAGCGTACGGGGCATTCGTGCTCTTGCACGACCTTTTTCAAGGAGAGTGAGCATAGGCAATACGAAAGAGGCAGTTTTACCTGTTCCCGTTTGGGCGATTCCTAAAACGTCTTTTCTTTGAAGGACATGCGGAATTGTTTCGCTTTGAATAGGTGTTGGAGCTGTATACCCCGCTGATTTCACCGCATTAATAACCTTTGCGGAAAGACCTAAATCATCAAAACTGTTTAAAGATGGTATCATTTTTTTATCAACTGCTCTGTGATTTTAACTGCGTTATCTAAATGATAATTATAACCAATATTCTACACTCTTTAAAAGTGTTAAGATGTTTTTACAAAAAATTAACTATAACAATCATATACACATAAAACGCATAATACAATCATTAATAGCGAAATTGTTCTGATAAAATGCGCTCATCCCATGAATGATTTGAGTCAAAAAGGATTGAAGCTGTTACTTCTGTTGCCATTGAAATAGTAACTGAATGGACAGATTTAACTTCAATATTATCTGCAGCAGCGTTTACAGGGCGTTTGTCAGGTTCAAGCATATCAAAGCGCACTGTTACTGTATTGGGAAGCAAAGCTCCATGCCAACGCCGAGGGCGAAAAGGGCTAACAGGAGTGAGGGCCATAAGGGGAGCCATAAGAGGTAAGATAGGTCCTTGTGCTGATAAATTATAGGCGGTTGATCCAGCTGGTGTAGCGACGAGGACACCATCACAACTTAATTGTTCCATGCGTACGTTGTTATCAATGGTGATGCGAATTTTTGCGGCTTGATAAGATTGCCGAAAGAGGGATACTTCATTAATTGCAAGCGCCTCGATAGAATCTTGACATTCAGATTTTGCAATCATGCGCAGGGGATGGATTTCTTTTTTATGTGCGGCAGCAATACGATTGGGCAATTTTTTTTCATGAAATTCATTCATAAGAAATCCTACAGAACCTTGATTCATGCCATAAATAGGTTTGCCTGTGTTCATGACGTCTCGTACGGTTTGTAACATTGTCCCATCACCACCGATTGCAACAACAATATCAGTTTCTTCCAGAGAAGAATGACCATAAACGGAAATTAATTTATGGGTAGCTTTGATAGCCTCCTCAGTTTCTGCGGAAATAAAATGAAAGCGACTTGGTAATGTAGCCATTTAAAAATTATCCTGATACTTATAATTTATGTTGTAACTTATTTATGAGAGTTTTGAAGTTGTAATAAAAGCTCTTTTTATAATAAAAAGAGCATTGAATAAAGAGAAGTTATTTCAAGGTAAAGTATCATTAAAAAGTAAAAGGAGTGCGTCGTTAGATAAATCACAAACAAGTAATTTTTTTATTAGAATGATAATTTAGCATTGAAGCTAAGAGTATGATTAGTTAAAAGACCATAACTGATTTTAATAATCAGTGTGAAGCACCCGTAGCTCAGCTGGATAGAGCGCTGCCCTCCGAAGGCAGAGGTCACAGATTCGAATTCTGTCGGGTGCACCAAATTTTTCAACTTCATATTATCCTAAATAACAATATTACCTAAAAAGAAGCCAATTTCCTCTTTTATGAAAATGGTTATTTGAGTTGTTTATTAAGTTTTTTAGCGAATAAGCAAATGATTTTAAGAGAAGCAAAATTTACGGCTGCGTATATAATTCTTCGGTTAGTCATTTTGAATATCGAGATAAAAAACAAGATTATCTAAATATGCTTTCAATTTAACTATAAACATTTATAACATAAAAATACATATTAATTCAATATGTTATTGTACAACTGATCTGGCGATGTTGATAGTAGATCGCTAAATATATTGTTTTGAGCATTAAAATAGATAGCTAAATTTTCTTTTATTCTATTTTTGGAGCTAAAGGCTGTTATGGTGAGATGGAACGCGGATGAGAAATATCACCAGTTAAAGGAACAATAAGGAGGAAAAACAACCTTCAAGATTTGAATTGTTTCAAAATGCTGTATTCGGTATGGTTTTGATATGGGTATCTGGTGATTTCTCTATACACCAATATTGCCAGTTATGTTGGATGAGGGATTGTTTACCTTTAATCAACGTTCTTATATACCAAGCGCTAATTATGATGGTTATTTAGTTGGGAGTATGTTCTTTACGTTTGGCAGATTGGGAATATATCTCTTGCTCCTCGCATGCGATCTTGTGCAGCTATAGTAATGAGTGCACTTATTATTTTCATAGCATTAACACTTAGTCCTTTTGATCCGTTTTGCTGCTGGTGTTGCGAGTGCAGCAATGATGATTTTGGGTTCTAATATAGTTATGCAGCATAGCTATATGGGCGGATTATTGCTTCGCTTTATGCAGGTGTAGGAGTTGATATTCTACTACTAGGTAATGAATATGTTATTATTAGTTTGAACAGAGCACTTGCTTCAACAAACATTTGGTTTGGAGTTAGCTTAATGTCTGTTCAAAATTTTTAAAAACATACAGGTTTAATTATGATAACTATATCAAAAAACACCTCGGTTATTTCTTTCATTGCAAATGAAACCGCTCCTGTTAATCAGAAAAAAACATCCAAAATATGAATAGATCAATCAAATGGATTTCGTGATTGGTCATATATATTATATCGCATTCGTGCTTTAAAAGATTTTGGTGATGTAAGAAAGGCGGTCTAGATGCTTTTATTGAAATTGAAAGCAATCTCTATCATGATGGCAATTACTGGGTTGCAGATGACGCCTGTGTTGTAAAATCTGGTCGTGTTTATGAAAATACAAGGGGCTATGGCAATACTGCCATTGGGGGCTATGTCTATGGCAATACCCTTATATGTGATAAAACCTATGTGTATTTTGGTGCTCATGTTTATGACAATGCTCATCTTTTTTATAACGGTTGAGTTTATCATTATGCGTGGGTTTATGGGAATGAAAAATTATCCGGTAGTGTACGTATTTATAGCAATGCCGCGGTTTATGATCATGCGGTTGTTTAGGCAAGGTTTAGGGCAATGCTAGTGTGGGGTGTCATACTAAGGTCTACGGCTCTGTTTATGGCAATGCCAAGATCTCCTGATTATATCGTGATTAGAGGTAATGTATATGGCAATGCAAGACTTGTTGTGATGATAGTATCTACATAATGTCTGCCTATCATTTACTAACTTTTTAGTAAGTGGTGCTTTAAAATTGACTTGTCTTTAAATCCTTTTATGTGCCCTTAATGAATTAAAACCTATCTTATGATAGTTTCAAATGATTATTTTTTTAAGGTTTAGCTCAAAAAAAGAGTAAACCCCATACCATTCTTTAAACGTATGCAATTTATGTTTATCGATAATTTCAAACGATTACGTTTTTAACAATACGATTTGTGTGTGATAAAAACGTATCATAAAATTTATGAACTGTTATGAATGATAGCTGCTTTTCACTTCATTTGAATGTTTACATGCGTTATAACATTTGCATCATGATTTGCTTTTTGTGGTCTATTCATACATGGTAATTGTTTATAAAAAATGGTCAATTAAATCACGTATAAAAGTATAGATTTTAAATGGGATTTATATAAAATAATTGCACAAAACCTATTGACTTTATTGTGTTTTTTTATGAATAAGATTCCATCTCGTTTAGACGTTGCAAAAGAAATCACCAAAGACCTTATTGATAAGATTCTTCTCTTACACGGCGTTATCACTTTTGTTTGCAAAAATCTGCTTCGCTTTTGACTTTTGATATGGATACAACCTCTTTTGAGGTAGAGCAAAGAATTTTTTAATCATGGAGAGTACAACAGTGCTCTTCAAAAATCTTGATTGGTCTGTTGAAAAATTAAAGAGGTAGATAATTATTCAGCACGTTACCAACTACCAGATTGTGAAGTACAAATTCTTTATAATGACGCAATTATCAAAGGTTATCCGCAATTTGATTTTGGAGTTTCGATTACGACTGGTATTTTAGCTGCTGCCTGCGTGGTAATTGATCCCTATCAATTCTCAGCACTTACAAGATCTACAGCTTGATTTTGATAAAAAGGGGTGGAGAGTTTGTGAAGAAGAAATATAATGCAGATTGGTTGGAATTAAGCTTGATTATGTCTTGAAATAGGCGATAGAAAAAATTGATCTTCATAAATGCTTTTATTCCAGATATGGAGCACCACCTTGGCGATAGAGTGAAGTTGGAGGCACATAAAGGTTATCAAGGTATATGATGCAGATTATAGCTTACTTCATATTGGTGCACTGTCTTTATTGGGTGATGTTGTAACCTTACAATCTTATTATCAAAGTTTCAGTGCAGAGGATCATTTAGGCTTTGATGAAAATACCCAACAGATTCATCTGAACGTGCATTGGCTTTAGTCAAAGAAGTGGTGAAATCTAAGCAGCTCAGCTACGCTTTAATTAAAAAGTAGCAAAAATATGAGCTATCTAGAAGAAAAACAAAGTTCTTAATAAGGGACTTTCCAGAGAGGTTGAGTCTCATTCTTGGAAGGAAAAAAATAGCTAAATTTATCGAAACAAAAGATAAGGAATAGCTCCTTAAGAAATATCAAGAAGATCTAAAAAGATTATAGGAGCCAGAGTCTGGTTTAAAGCTGCCATCATCAGTTGAGTGAACTCAACAATGGTGGAGTTTTATCCATTGGCGGAAATCTGATGTTTGAAAGAGGCTTTCTTGATATAAAGGTAATATTGTAATAAATAATTATTATAAATCAATATGTTGTATATATTCATTGTTTTTTAGATTAATGACCATTGACAAATAATTTTGCATCATTTTCTCTCTTCCAGCTTTTCGTCAATCATCAATGAAAATTTTTTGTAATGGAAAGTTCATTGATAACATAACTTTTGTATGTTCATTATTTTACGCTTAAAAAAATATAAAAATAATGAAATGCAATTAAGTCATCAACTTCTTATTTTTTTCAATTTTTAATCATAAAAAAATCTTTTTATTCGTTTTGCTTATAAAAAGAATTAGCTTTTTTCTGGTGATACAAGTGGAGAAATAAGGATTTTAGATATGTTTCGGCGTTCCATTTCAATCACTTTAAAGTGTAAACCATCAGTTTCAAAACTTTCTCCCTCATTTGGTAAATGACCAAACTGCCAAAGCATAAAGCCTGCCAGAGTCGTATAACGATCTGCTTCATCCACAAGGTTACGCCCAAGATAACCACTTAAACGGCGGATATCAGCATATCCCTCAACAAGAAGACTGCCATTTTCAAGTTGTTCTGCGATCATGAGTTCTTCATCGTCATCAGGAAAGTCTCCTGCAATAGCTTCAAGAATATCGGTTGGTGTTGCAATTCCTTCAAAAGATCCATGCTCATCAACAATAATTGCAAGCTGAATCGAAGAATGACGTAATTGCTCCATCAATCGTAAAACACTTGTGTTTTCATGAACAACGAGGGGTTCTCGCATAGCTTTTTTCCAATTAATCTTTTTTCCCTCAGCCAAATTCAAAAGAAGATCTTTTGTCAACGCAACGCCAACAAATTCATCCACTTTTTCACGCGCAAGAATTAAGCGGCTATGTTTAACCTTTTGTAATTCTTCACGCATTTCATTTTCATCAGCATTTAAATCTAACCATTCAATTTCATTACGCGGCGACATGATAGAGCGAACAGGGCGATCAGCTAAATCGAGAACACCACGAATCATCTCCTTTTCTTCTGGTCTAAACAACTCAGATGCTGCGGCCTGTTCAGCAATAACATCTACAGTCTCAGCAAGGTGACTATCTTTGCTTCCTCCTCCTAAGAGCCTCAAAACAGCATCAGCTGTTCTACTGCGTAGATCATTCGTTTTAATCATTTTTTCACGGTTACGACGTCCAATTTGATTAAAAACTTCGATGAGAACAGAAAAACCAATAGCAGCATACAAATACCCTTTTGGAATATGAAAACCAAACCCTTCAACAATGAGAGTAAAACCAATCATCATCAAAAAACCAAGACAAAGGATTACAATAGTGGGATGACGATTAATAAAACGCATAAGAGCACCAGATCCGCACATCATTACTCCCATAGCAGCTATGACTGCGATATACATAACTGCTGCCTGCTCTTTTGCAATCATACCTGTTGCGGTAATAATACTGTCTAGTGAAAAAACGGCATCCAGCACCACGACTTGGACGATTACTTGCCAAAAAACAGCATAACCAAGGCCTGTTTTTCTTTCATGTGATACCCCTTCTAACCTTTCATGTAATTCTAGCGTTCCCTTTGCTAGCAAAAAGGCTCCACCACCGATTAAAATAAAGCTATGCCAACTAAATACAAAAGATGAAAGTGAAAGAATGACCCTATCGAGTCTCATAACCCATCCAATAACTGTAAGAAGGAAAAGCCGCATAATTAATGCTAAAGTAAGACCTATAAAGCGTGCGCGGTCACGCAAATGCAGTGGCAATTTTTCAGCTAAAATTGCAATAAAGATAAGGTTATCTATTCCTAAAACAATTTCGAGAAAAACCAGCGTGATCAAACCAAACCACGCATGGGGATCAGTGATCCATTCCATCATTCCTTACCTTTTATAAGCTTAAAAGCGCGCGATTGACAAAAAAAATTCATAGGCTTTTATTCGTATATTGGATCATGAACATTGTATGTAAGAAAACTTATATTCAAAGAAAAAAACAACACAATATTGCTTGAATGCATGTGATTGCTGATAAAACAAAATGATGCCCCATCCCGCTTACAACCACAAGAAGGTCCCTCTAAATTTTGCTCGGGCATTATGCTCGATAATCCTCTAACTATAGGTCCTGTGTAACAATCAGAACATTTATTTATAAAGCTTCTTATAATGGGTTTATTTTTATATAAGATCAAGTGGTGAATATCATATTTTTAACCTTACAGACAATGAGTTTATATAACAAACAACAAAATATCTGGACATCCATCCTTAGGAGCGTTATAGAAACGCTCATTCTCGTCTTTTGAGAAGCTTATGGGTGATTAGCTCAGTCGGTAGAGCAGCTGACTCTTAATCAGCGGGTCGTGGGTTCGATCCCCTCATCACCCACCATTCTATTTTATACCGTAAATAACTCATTGATTGCGTAAATTTTTTTAAGATACGAGTTTCTAAATAAAATTGGGCAGTAGGATTTCCCCATATCTGTTTGTTTAAAAGTGAAGATTGTTGATATAGCTTAGTCATCGGTTTTTGTACTTTTTAGGGGATACAAAAAACTTCCAAAGGACATTTAAAGATCTTTTAATGCGTATTGTTTCTTTTTTTAAAGTCGCAATTGGTAAGGAGAAGCTTCTTACCGACAATTATCTTATTTAAAGGGGTATAAAAATCAACAGTTTTCACTTCTTTTAATATAAATTGATTAAATTTTTTTTGGATTTTTAGCATATTGTTTAAAGACAGAAGAAACTTTGCACTTTAGTTGTATTAGCAGCGTGGATATTTTTTGATAACTCTCCCGCTTAAACAAAAAACTTCTGTAATAATCATCAGTATTCTAAGAGGGTAAATCAAGATAAAATAAAGTATTTAGCGGACATAACAGGAATAAAATTAGATCAGTTTAATTGTTTAAAACTAGTACCTGTTAAACGAAAGACAATAGGCTTTAATGAGGCTTCAAGTTTAAAAATATTAAACTATGAAGTTATGCTATGCTGTCTTTCCGTTAGCTTAACCTCTAAAAATATAAATATTAAGAAAGCCGCTCAGAATCATTATAATATATTGATTTATAATGATTAATTATTATTTTTTTAAACTTTACTATCATAAACTTCTTTTGTTTCAATCCCTCTTATAATGAATCAATTAAAATTATTATTTTTGCATTATAAATGGGATTAACGTGCGGATAAAGACTATTGAAGAAAAGCATAAAAATGATTCTTATTAACGTTCTTAGGCGCCAAAAGTTATCACAACATTGGGAAAATAGTATAATGGTGCAGGCTTACTCTTTTATTAAGTATAAAGATGATGTTGCAACAATGACTTTATTATTATACCATTCACGGGTATTGTTGTGTAATGGGGAAGAGCACTGAGAGAGTTTTCTTAAAAAAAATATGTAAATTGGTAACACGATGGTGTCCTGTTCTTATATAGGCACACAAAAAGAAGTAATTGATAACCTTTTATTTATTCAGGTGGTGTTTTGGGGGCTCTTTTCCAATATTGTTGCGCTTCAAAAATGGCGACCACAAATAATGAAATGATGAGCGGTATAATCAAATAAAACATTCTAAAGACAATAAGTGCTGCAATAACATCGGTTGGATTTATATTGGGCATGCCTGTGATGAAGAGAGCTTCAAGAACTCCTACTCCTCCTGCTGGAGCATTAGAGAGAAGAGTTATCGTAAAAGATGCTAGGAAAACACCAAGAACAGAGATAAAATGAATATCTGCGTTGTGTGGGAGAACAGCATATATAATTCCTGCTGCTCCTAAAAGTTCTAGAGGGCTAATGAGAAGCTGTTGAATAACAATTTTCAGCCGTGGATAGGAAAGTTGAATTTTCTTACCCAAGCGTAAGGGTTTTAACTGAAGCCAGCTGCCAAACGTATAAAGTGCTATACAGCTGAGTAAAATTGCTCCAGCTGCTGTTCCTAGCCATTCAGGAAGTTCTTTATGAATGAGGGTGATAATTTCGGGTTGCAGCACCAAAACGATTCCCAAAAGTAAGATTGTACCGATTACAAAAGTAAAAGAGCAAAAACCTACTAATATTGCGATTTCTGTTCCGTTTAACCCTTTCATTTTATAGGCGCGATAGCGTACAACGGCACCAGAAAAAACTGAAGCACCGATATTGTGTGAAAGAGCATAGGTTGTAAATGAACATATAGCGATAAAAATCCAAGAAATTTTATGGCCTAGATGTTGCAAGGCAATTCGATCATATCCAGCAAGAGCAGCATAAGCTAGGAGAGAACATAAACAGGCTAATAACCAGTGCTGTGCATTTAAATTGCTCAAGCGCTCCAATACATCCCCAAATGAAATGGCAGAGAGCTTCATGTAAAGAATTCGAATAGATACCAGCATTGCTAAGATACCAATCAATGGCCATATAAATTGCTTTATTTTCACGATTCTGTATCCATTTTATGTTTTCTGTAAATTTTCATGATTGAGCATATTCCTTACAGATCTTCGTTCTGTTATATACTCTATAATGCCATTGGCAATTTCTTCATCATCTGTTACTACAACATCAGCACCTAAATCAATGAGATATGTTGTTTCTGTGTCGGATAATGCATGTGTGATTATTTGGATATCTTTCTTCATATCACGGATATTCACGATACATTCTCCTACTTCAATGGTACTTCGCATTGTAATAACAACTTTATGTGCATTATTTATATTTGCTGCGTTCATTATTTCTTGTTGAATGATATTGCCGCAAATAGCCTCAAAGCCATCTGCAATCGCTTTATCAGAGAGGCGTTTTGATTCTTCTACGATCACTATAGGTTCACCTCTATTTATTAAAGATAATGCAACACACTTACCGATACGACCATAGCCAATAATTACGATATGGTTATTTTTTAAGGTCATCGGTAAAAAATCTTGGTCAGGATCTTGTGGATCAATATCAATAATTGTTTGGGTATTTTGTGAAGATGCAGAATTTTTTTCTAAACGTTTTTTAATTTTATTACAGGCAATGAAAACAAGAGGATTAAGCAAAATAGAAAAAATTGCTCCTCCAAGAATTAAATCATGAGCGTCATTGTTTAAAAGTCCTAAGCTTAAACTTAAACCAGCAAGGATAAAGGAAAATTCTCCGATTTGGGCAAGGCTTGCAGAAATAGTCAAAGCTGTTGCATTAGAATAGCGAAAAGCCTTAACGATGAAAAAGGCAACAGCAGATTTTCCGATTACGATAATGAATAAGGTTGCTAAGAGAGGGAAAAAATGAGTTAAGAGTTTCTCGGGGTCAAATAACATGCCTACAGAAACAAAAAAGAGAACAGAAAAAGCATCGCGCAGTGGTAAAGATTCTTCCGCGGCACGGTGGCTTAATTCTGATTCGCTCATGACCATACCAGCAAAAAAAGCACCAAGAGAAAGGGAAACACCAAATAAATGAGCAGCTCCGAAAGCTACTCCTAATGCAATAGCAAAGACGCTAAGACGAAATAATTCACGTGATCCCGATTGTGCGCTCATTTTTAAAAGCCATGGGATAACGCGTCGCCCAATGACGAGCATAAGTGCAATAAATACAATTACTTTCAGGATGGTGAGACCAAAAATACCCCAAATACTTAAATCCAACCATTGAACAAGAGGATCCAACGCTTCTTTTTTGGTATTGCTGAGAGCACTTGCCAAGGAAGGGATGAGGACAAGTATAAGGACCATTGCTAAATCCTCAATAATCAACCATCCAACGGCAATGCGTCCTTTTTCTGTTTCAATAAGATGACGCTCTTGCAAAGCACGTAGCAGGATAACAGTACTTGCTATGGATAAAGCAAGACCGAAGATCAAACTACCACTGAAGCCCCATCCCATAATCAGACCAAGGCACAAGCCTAGAAAAGTAGAAAATGCCATTTGTGCAATAGCAGCAGGGACAGCAATAGCTTTGACAGATAAAAGGTCTTTTAATGAAAAGTGGAGCCCAACACCAAACATCAGCAAAATAATACCAATTTCAGCAAGTTGATTAATGATGACGGAATCTATTTTAAATCCGCCTGTATTGGGTCCCACAATAACACCAGCTAATAAATAGCCTACAAGTGGTGAAATACGTAAACGGCTCGCAATCATTCCCAAGAGAAATGCTAAACATAAGCCTGCAACAATAGTTGTGATAAGTGGTGTGTCGTGGAGCATGGATTATTTACTATTCTTGATCAAAAAGCGAATGAATGAAAACGACTATATTTCTATGAGAAGAGAGGCGAGATGTACCATACGCATTAAAGGGCATTTTTATTTCACTTTGATATTTGCACGATTATTTCGCTCACGCCACCAATTTCCTAGCAGGAGTAAAATAGGAGCAGCAATAAAGATAGAGGATGATGTTGCAATAATAATCCCAAAGACCATGGGTAATGCAAAATTATGAACAGCACTTCCACCCCATATCGCCATGGGGAGCATCGCAAGAATTGTTGTAGCTGATGTAAAAAAACAACGTACAAGAACCTGATTAATTGACAGATCAATCAGCTCGCGCAACGGCATTTTTTTATAAAGACGCATATTTTCGCGCATCCTATCATAGACGACAACTTTATCATTTATAGAATATCCAACAATTGTTAAGAGCGCAGCGATAGCCGTTAAATTAAAATCAAATTGAAATAAAGCAAAAAAGCCAATCATTTTTGTGGTGTCTAGAATGAGAGTGATAATTGCTCCAACTGCAAAGAACCACTCGAAGCGTAACCATATATAGAGAGACATGGCAATAGCCGCAAGAATAACAGCAGTAAAAGCAGCTGTGGCAAGCTCGCCTGAAATTTTGGGACCCACAACTTCTATTTGATCGAATGTGGTATCGGGATAGATATTTTGTACAGCTGTTTTAACCTTATCAATGGCGATGGTTTGTTGTGCTTCGCTACCGCTTTGTTTCTGCATGCGAATTAATACGGTGTTTTCGTTATCAATATTTTGCAAGGAAACTTCACCAACATTAAGAGTAGAAAGCTTGGAACGCAGAGTTGCTAGATCTGCTGGTGCTTTCGTGGTAATACTCATTTGGCTTCCGCCAATGAAATCAATACCAAAATTCAATCCAGGCTTAAAAAAGAGAAAAACTGAAGCCATTGATAAAACAATTGAGACGCCAATACCAATGAAGCGTGCTTTCATAAAGTGGAAAGTTGTGTTTTGTGGCATGATGTTGAAAGCAGAGTGAATATGCAACTTTTTAATTTTCCATTTACGAACGATCCAAATCATGATGATGCGTACAATGGTGATATTTGTAAACATGGAGATGATAATACCAAGCAACATTGTTACGGCAAAACCACGAACGGGACCGGTGCCGAACCAAAATAGTAAGACAGTCGCTATAATTGCCGTAACATTTGCATCAACAATGGTTGCAAAAGCGTGTTTAAATCCACGATCTAGGGCTGCAAAAGCACCCACACCTTTTCGACTTTCTTCACGGATACGTTCATTGATAAGGATATTAGCATCAACAGCAATACCGATGCCTAAAATAATACCAGCAATACCAGGCAGCGTAAGCGTAGCTCCCAAAAGACTCAGTGCAGCAAATGTTAAAATCGTGTGCAGAGCTAGTGCTATATTGGCAATTAATCCCCAAATACGGTAGAGAAGAAAAATAAAAATTGCAACAAGAATAAAGCCAATTATGCCGGTGTAAAGTCCCATTTGGATGGCATCAGCACCAAGATTTGGGCCTACGGTTCTCTCTTCAATGACCGTGAGTGGTGCGGGGAGGGAACCAGCACGAAGCAGAGCAGCCAGAGTTGAGGCTTCTTTGGGGTCAAAGTTTCCTGTAATTTGACCTTGTCCATTGGGAATGACACTATTGATGGTCGGAGCGGTTAAAACCTTATTATCCAGAACAATGGCAAAAGGACGGTTAATATTTTGTCGTGTTATATCGGCAAATATTTTTGCGCCAGCGGAATCTAGAGTAAATGAAATAATGGAACGTCCTGGTATTTGGGGGTCAAAACCTGCACGGGCATCTTTCAGGACATTTCCATCTAAAGCAATTTGATCATAAATTGCATAATGTTGTGTTGCATCAGTGTATCCAGGGAGAATAGAAACACCTATAGGGGGATTATTGGGATCCACATTAGAAGGAACAAGATGAAAACTCATCTTAGCGGTTGTTCCTAAAAGATCACGCAGTTGTTTTGGATCTTGTAGGCCAGGCAATTGGACCATAATACGATCATTTCCAACCTTTTGGATGGCTGGTTCTGAAACACCAACTTGATCTATACGACGACGGATGATTTCTAAGCTTTGTTCAATAGCATTGCTTACACGGTCTTTTATACCAGCTTCCGTTAATGTGACGCGGAGAGTTTCATTTTGAGCACTGATCGTGATGTTATGTTCTGTTGTGCCAAAGCTACTGTGTATGGGGGTTATTAATGTTTTCAAAGCAGAGAGTGCTTTTTCAGTTTGCGATGGGTCAGAAATAAGGGCAATAACGCTATCTTCAACGATACGCACACTTGAGGTGCGGATTTGTTTTTCACGCAATACATTGCGCACATTGCTTAAAACTATATGTAACTGATCGCGTTTTAACGTTTTGCTATCAACCTCGAGCAGGAGAGAAGAGCCTCCTTGAAGGTCAAGACCAAGTGCTACACGGGTGTCGGGTAAGAATTTCGAGTTTTTAACTTGTTCGTGTGAAAATAAATTGGGTAAAGCAACATAAATGCTGCTTAAAAGAATAAAACAATAAAGGGTAGTTAACCAACCAGGTGTACGCATGATATATTCCGCTAATAGGCAATCTAACAGTTATTCAAAGTTAAAAGCACAAGTAAAATAAGATGATCGTTTTTATAATTCAAGGAAGAGAATTAAGTATGTTCATTGGGAGGAGCGCGTTTATTTGAGAAATATTGCGTTTTAACGTTACAAAATCGTGTGTCAACAGCTGGAACCTTTATTAAAAAGAAATCCAATGTTAGGATTCTTTGAACGGTTCTCATAAAAATAGATTCTGCATGGGGTGTTACAAGTTTTTTGTTTTCAGTTGTGGTAGCATTCAACTGATCACACTTATTTTGTAAATCAAATCTATTCGTTTTAATGATATTATTGGTGTGTGATTGTTTGATTAAGTAAGCACGCGTTCCTAAGGTACTCGTCAAGAATACACCTAAACTGGATAGAAAAATCCAGGTTGTCAAAGGAAGAAAATCTTCTTTTTTGCAATAAAGGTGCAAAAAAAACATGCTAGAGTGCCTTCGTTAATCTTATTGAGTTCATATTATTTATCATTCTTTTATCTTATTATCAGTATTATAGGATAAGGGAAAGCTTTTATAAGATTATTCTATAAAAGTTGAAAATAGCTGCTTTATACCATATTTAAAAGAGAGGAATAAAATCCTTTTTGTGCTTGTAAGGTAGATATGTATTCATTTTGTAGAAAAAACATCCACATACTTTTCCTTCTTTTGGGGATTATCTTTGTATTTAATTCTGGTGCATGGGGGAATCGGGGGGCAAAAAGTACAATTGTCGAACAAACGATAGCTTCTTATTCAGTTGATGAAATTATTCAACAACAACTGTTGATTATTGAGACTCTTGAAGAAAATACTGAAACTTTAAAAAGAGATTTTGACAGAAAGCCAGAAGATGAGCGTGCTTTAGAAGAATTGCGGTTACGTGCACAAGATATCAGTGAACGTGCTATTGAGGCAGCATTTGTTTTGCGTCCTCCTCTTAATGAGATTAATACACTTCTTGATCAATTAACGGAGCTCCATCGTGACGTGAAAAAACTGAAAAGCTCAGTGAAGGAATATTCTTACTTGATAGAGCAAAAAGCTAAAATTAACAGTATCATGCTTCGTTTTGAAGCAATTTTCTTAGCAGCAAATAGAATAGCTGAACTTTCTATTTCTCAATCTCGGGAGCTTTTTAAACGCACGCTTACGTATAGGCTTGAGTTTTCGATTCCGATGGTTAAAAATCTCGCCCAAAAAACAAAAGAGGCTTCATCAGATTTTCTTTTGTTGTTAGATTCTTGGTGGAATTTTATATTTTATTTCAAGTTTTTACAACTATTTCTTTGCTTTTTAATTCCACTTTTTATTACTTTGGGTCTTTCGTATTTTTCTCAAAAAGTTCTTGTTCATGTGTATTGCCACTTTACGAAGTCTAATGAGGAAATATCTTATTTACAACGCTTATTGATTGCCTTTATTTCAGTTCTCTTACCTTCACTTGTATGTATTCTTTGCGTTTATCTTGTGTTGTTTTTGTTTCGTAGTTTTAACTTAGATCTAGGTAAGCTTACAACAGTTTTTGATATGATAGGTTGTCAAATTATTTTAGTATTTTTAATCAATCGCTTAGCGATTGTTCTTTTATCATCGAATATGCCCCATGTGCGTCTTCTCAGTGTTGCACCATCATCTGCTTATCAATTAGTGATTTTACTCACTTCTTTAGGGGGTGTTTTGGCATTTGACGCTGTTCTTGATAGTATTTATGAAATCATTTCAGCGCCTCTATCTTTGACAATTGCTAAAAGTTTTATTGCTGTTTTTCTTGTAGCAATATTGCTGTTTATAATATCATTTGTACCTTTGCGGTTTAGACGTAGGCGTTTTCAAGGAGAAAAAAAAGAGCCATACTTTTGTCCATTTTACATACGCATTCCTCTTATTGGCTTGGGATTACTGCTCTTTGTGTTGAATTTTTTAGGTTATGTTGGTCTTGCGCGTTTTATTATGCAGCAAATTATGATTGATGGAGCATTTTTAGTTCTCATGTATTTAGGAATACAAAGCGCTCAAGCACTTGGAACTAAAGACCAATTTATGAAAACAACGGTTGGTCACCTTTTGATGCAGAGGTTTCATTTAGAAGAAAAAACGATGAATCAATTGGGAGTTTTTGTGAGCGTTTTTCTCAATTTATTTGTTGTTATATTTTGTGCAATACCAATTGCTGTACAGTTTGGATTTTCCTATTCTGATTTAAAAGCAGTTTTGTGGCAATCGGTGACCGGTTTTCAGATTGGAAATATTACTCTTTCTTTGATTTCTCTTGTAACAGGAATGATTTCTTTTTGTGTTTGCTGGTTTCTTATTCGCCGATTTATTGGTTGGTTAGATAGTGTGGTGTTGGTTCATGGAGAGTTCGATTCTGGTATACGTAATTCTATCAAAACAGTGATAAGTTATGGAGGCATTGTTGTATCTGCTTTGACGGGATTATCAATGGCAGGTTTGGATCTTAGAAATTTCGCTCTTATTGCTGGAGGACTTTCACTGGGTATAGGTTTTGGTTTACAGAATATTGTCCAAAACTTTGTCTCTGGACTTATTATTTTAGTTGGAAGACCATTTAAAATAGGAGACTATATAGAATCTGGATCAGTAGCTGGTATTGTTAAGCGTATTAGTGTGCGTGCAACGGAACTTGAGACTATTCAGCGTAAGACGATTATTATTCCCAATTCAAGCCTTATTAATAATAATGTTAGTAATTGGACACGACGCAATAAAGTAGGACGAATTGATATACCAGTTATTGTATCATCTAAGGTTACTCCAGAGCATGTTGTTGAAATTTTGTTAGAGATTGCTTCTTCGACAGAAGGCGTTTTAAAAAATCCTATCCCACAGGTGAGTTTTACGGCATTTGATCGTAAGAGTTTTTCCTTTAATTTAGCTATTTATGTGCCTAATATTATTTCACCTTCTCATATAACCAACGCTCTTCGATTTAGCCTATATAAGCGTTTTGCTGAGGAAGGAATCTTAGAATGCTGAAATATACTTATGTTTTGATTACAGTTATTCTGTTAAGTATTTTTACCATAACAGCTTTTGCTGCAACAGTGAAGAATACTGATTTAAAGATACAATCTCTCATTGTTGTTGAAGGAAGTATACCTTCAAAAATTTCTTTAAATACTCATCAAACAATTACAATTTGTATGAAGGGATGTTTTATAACTTTTCCTAATAAAGACCGTTTTGCAATAAAGGCAGATGATAATATAGAAATCAATAGGGGAAGAGCAATTTTTAAATAAAATAATTGAGAATTTTTGTTTGGGGACAAGATTTAGAAGGATAATGATATTGTGCGTAATTAATAATCTCATCCTTTAGAAAATGGTAGAAAAAAGGTATGATTTTAGTATAAAATAGGTGTGATTTTTTATACTATGTAGAATCTACAGTTATGCATTTTTGATGTAAGATTATTGAGGTATTTATAATATTTTTAATGGATATCAATTTTCTAAAAATTATTACATCATTTTTAGAATTTTTTCTCATAAAAAATGCATAAAATGTACTATTTTGTGATTTTTTTGCAGTATTATTGGTACAAAATGTTTTATATTTTTTCCTTTTAAAAATATAATAGGTTTTTTTATTAAATATTTATTATATGAAGTATTGATTATTATAATATTTTAAAATTTATTTGATAATATTAAATTTTGATGTAATGATATATTAGTATAGTGATAGATTTAAATGTAACTATAAAGGAGTACATGCGATTTTGCGGCATAAGATTTTATAAAACTTTGTTTTTCTAAATGTGATTTTTGATTATATTTAAATTTAGCAATGGGGTATAATTTTATGAATACAAAATTTATAACAGCATCTGTTTTTTCGTTAATTTCACCTTCTATAGTACAGGCTGCAGATGTGGTGACTCACGAAGAGCCGATACATGTTGCCTCAGAAGTTGTTGCTTCTTCACCTTTTTCTTGGGCAGGTTTTTATTTTGGGGGGCAAGTTGGGGGCTTTTCAAGTAAAATTTCTGCAATAACGCCTCATGTTGATATTCCTCTCCATCCTGATGAGGAGAGTAAAAGTAAACCATGGATCCCCATCGAGAAACAGTATCTGCCCGATCTTTCTGGGTTTATAGGTGGTTTTTATGCGGGTGTTAATTTTGATCTCGGTAATAATTTTATTATGGGGGTTGATACGGATATCGTTTTAACGGAAAAAAAGGATACAAAAACAAAATTTCAGGCTGATGAATCGAGTGCTGGTGCTCCTGATACTGATGGAAAGGACACTGAAGGATTGGGTACTAAAGAATCGGGTAGTGATACTGATGCAAGTGCGGAAAAAAAAAGTCGAAAAAGGGCAAAACTTGTCAGGAGGCAGGGTAGAGGCTTTTCTCGCTCTGCTGCAGAGGCTAAAGAAGAGAAAGACAGTTTAACTTTTAATCATACGTTAAAACAAAAATGGACAGGTGCTACACGGGTGCGTGTTGGGTTTTCTGCAGGGCGTGTGATGCCTTATATTGCTGGTGGTGTTGCTTATGGACAGTTTCAAGATATTTTGTCGACAGTAATTACGGGAAGTGAGCCATTTAATAGGACATCGGATGTAACAAAAACGATGATGGGTTATACTCTCGGTGGTGGTGTTGATTTTGCAATGACAGACCATTTTGTTGTGCGTGCGGAATATCGTTACTCAGATTTTGGTAAAAAGAAATTTAAAGACGAGATTGAAGTTAAGTATAAGACGAATGATTTTCGCGCAGGAATAGCTTACAAATTCTAGTTTTGTAGGATAAAGGAGCTTAAATTTAAGAGGTCCTATTTCTTTGATAGGGCCTTTATTTTTTAATTTTATGCATTGCAAATACTATTTTATGGTGAAAAAAGGGAGCTTTGACTTTGAGTGAGAATGAGGAGGTAAGGAAGAGTTACTCAGATTCTTAATTGTTAAGAATGAAAAATTTTTAGTTCACGAGGTGTGGTTGAAATATTTGTTAACAAAGAAGGATTAATTCGTCTTTCATATTATTACAGTTATCATATTTATAATATCGTTATAGAGTTGCAAACAGTAAATTTAAAGAGAGTTTTTACTATCTAAGTAATGAGAAAATAAAGAAAATTCACATAGAGCGATGCGGGCGGCGTGCACGTTTGTGCACCAATTTTTTCTTCCCTTAGAACTCTCTACAATATCATCTGATAGCGCGGTTTATCTTTGTTCTATTTAATAACTAATTGTTTTTATTTTATTTATTAAATTGCCTTTTATATATAATCTTTGTACCAGATGAAAGTGCTCTAAGTGCGATTCAAAGGATGGTTTTTAAAAGGTGGTTCGAAGAACAAGAACACGTGATAGACTGTCTGTCTTATCTGTATCTATCTAAAGGCATATTCGATATAATATCAAAAAACGCAATAAAGTCAATATGTTGTGTGCAATTATTTTATATGAATCCACTTAAGAACCCACACTTTTATGCATGATTCATTTGACCATTTTTTATATAAGATTGCCATGCATGAATAGACCATAAAAAGCAAATCATGATGTAAATATTATAACGCATGTGTGTATTCAAATAAAATGAAAAGCAGCTATCATTTATAACAGTTCATAAATTTTATGATACGTTTTTATCACTCAAAATCGCATTGTTTAAAAATTTAGTTGTTTGGAATTATCGATAACATACGTTTAAAGATCACATCTTGTTTTAATGATTGGATTGTTAATCGCATGATAAAAACACAAGATTTGCAGTCCTCAAAATTGGGGAGCGCAAAATCTAAAGTTGTTATAGTATCCTATAAGAAGGTAATCATTTAAAACTTTTATAAGCTTATAGGTTTAGTTTATAAAGATTGCATAAAAGGATTTAAAGACAAGATCGATTTTATAACCACGGTATTTTTTACCGAGGTAGGAAATAAAGGTCATGAAATTCAAAATGCTATATCTTATGAAATGAAAAGCCTTTTAATGAA
>NZ_JBHIPV010000011.1:0-74217 GCF_042196165.1 Bartonella sp. AP20NXHL
CCTATGGGACCTGCAATTGAAGGCGGCGTTGGCATTAATGCGCAACTGTCTCACAATTTCTCCCTTCATGGTGATGTCAGCTATCAACAAAAGCTTCAAAAAACTGGTATAAGTGGTGCAAGCTTTTCAGGAGGAATACGCTATCAGTTTTAAAATAAAACTGTCAAAACAGCGTATTTCTTTTCTATGCATTAACAAAAAAGGCAGCCACAATATGCTGCCTTTTCGCTTTATAAATCCTAATAACACTACACTATCCCTCCTTAAGAGAGCCCTTGCTTTTTCTACTGCCTGTAAAATCAACATCCACGCGCAACGCCCATGTTTAAAACAAAGCTTGAGACGCATCAGTGCTGTATTAGCAGCTCCAGCTTTTGTATGACAGATGGGAGCGAGGATATTGCGTATTTCTGTTTGTGTAATCTCTGAAATAGGCAAACAGCCTAATTTGAGGAGAATATGGAGTTTTAAAGGTGAAAACCCGTTTCCATCTTTACCATCATTTTTAATTCAGCTTTACAACTTTCAAAAGCATCTAAGGCAATGTCTTTTAAGTAATGGAGATTACGCATTGCCTCACGTTTTCGTTTCTCACGTTCTTTAATGGGGGCACGCCCCTCACGTAAAACAGCACGCCACCCAGTTGCCAATTCACGAGCTTGTTTTAAAGGGACATCTCTCAAGGCACCCAAGCCCATTTCACGCCGGCGCCCCCCGTGAAAGGTATAACGGTAAAGCCATTGAGCGCCCCCATCTTTACATTTGTGAAGGAGCAATCCGGCACCATCATTATATTTTCCAGCTCGTGGGTGTTGCTAAAGCCCTTGGCTCTTGAGACGATTCATAAGAGCCATTTTTAGTCCTTTCTTATACATTTTTTACCCACACGCCAGCCCCGCTTGTGGTGTGCAAGAGAATGTTTTTTCTTGATTTAAGACAAACAGGTTTAAAATGAGAGAATCTTACGTTATTCAGAACTCTAACTCAATGAAAGTAACGATAAATTATCATTATAAATCATTACATTATACCATTTTTATCAAGATAAAAGATAAGGTATTTTTATCTAGAATATGTCACAAAGTATGCAGCCTTTTCGTACATGAAATCCATTTTTTCCTGAAGTGTTTTCTTTCCACTTAAATACAATTTTTCTCCTCTTCACATGGGTTGCGCAGCTATTCATCATCGAATTTGCCCATAAAGCTAAAAAAGTGTATTTTTAGATAATATAAAGATAACAGCATTAAGAATAAATCTTAAAAAATAGAAGATTTCTTGCTTTTTCACTTATGGAAGTACAACAACTTTACCGTTCAATTATGCTCCTCTTTGAAGGTAGATATGGTGCTAATATGCGCCATAGAGCTGTCCAAGCAAAGATGATATTAGAAAAATGAAAAGTTAATCACTACACATTTGAAATAGATAGGAACCTACAGCCACTCTCATTCACTCCAAAGGATATAGAAAATGAAAAAAAGCACACTGGATAAATCATCAATCATAGCTTACAATATAACAGAGCATAATGGTGTTTTCATATGGCTACACTCTTCCCTTGTGATATCTGTACAGCAGATATCTCTAAAACTTCTATAAAAAATACTATTAAAGTTATGCTGTAAAAATGTTAATTGCCTCAACAATCATTTGTCAAAAATTTGCAAAGAATAATCAGAGAACTAACCTTTTGAACCACGAACATAATTTGTGTGCTAAGGATTTGATTTTTACCAACTTTTAACATATTGATGATCTTAAAATTAAATCAGACAGCCTCCCCAGTTAGTCCGGATAGGTAGGTATCTAACAAAAACTATTGTTAGGACCGTAGAAGATCGTACCCCATCCTTGTATGAGAAAGTGAACTTCCTTAAAAAACTTTGATATTGATGATACTAAACAGATTGGTATTCATTTTTACCTTAATCCGATAGATCCTGCCATTAAAGGTGCGTTTAGCACAATACACAGTTATCTCACAATTTAACCTTCTATATTGATGTAAACTATCAGAAAAAATTTTAAAAGACGTATAGCCGAGACAAGTTTTTCTGATAGAATACACTACCAATTTTAATATAAAATTATAAAAAAATAAGCATATTGATCCGTTTACTATTAACAAAAAAACGGAGTGTATTTTTTTGTTATTTACAATCTATTATAGCAATAAAATAAATTCTTTCTTTACGATGTGTTGTCGCTATCTATAAAGATTTATTTACACTTCCATTGCTGGTTCTTCTAAACAAACAGTTTTGAGAAAATTAATGCATGAAAAGAAAATCTAACAACAAGCGCTTTATCTTTCACATACAAAACGCTCAAAAAAGCTAATTTTTTCATTTATAAAATGAAACAACTCAATAAAGTTCTTTTTGTATCAATAAAAGATGTTTTAAATGAAATATTCAAAATATTGATTTATAATGATAATTTAGCGTTACTTTCATTGAGTTAGAGTTCTGAATATCGTAAATTTCTCTCATTTAAAATCTGTTCCATGTTGAACTAATCAAAATCATTCACTTACACATTACAAGCGGGACTGGCGTGTGAAGCAAAGTTATATAAGAAAAGCCTAAGAATTCCTCTCATGCACCGCCTCAAGTGCCAAAGGCTATCCACACAACATTGGGAGCTAGCAAAGTATGTAATGGGGTTGCTCTTTTATTAAGCCGTAAAGGTATCGGCTTGCTCCTTCGTAAGCATAAAGATGATGGGACTCTATAGCTTTAGCGTTATAGCATTCATGAAAACCATCGCGAAATGGGCTGTGCGACCTTAGAAAAATGGACTTTGCTACCCTTAAGGAAAAGCTTCTTTAAAGAAAGCCTGTGAATAGCCCCCTCATCACTTCTTCTAGCAGAGAAAATTTTCTGATCGTTTTGGTGAGTACATCAAATAATACATCTCAATGCGATAGAGCTTTTATAGCGATTTATCTTTAATAGACAGTTTTTAAATATCATACTTCATAGTGCTTTTAGCATAAGCTTAACCAAGCTAGGTTTTATGAAATCCACTTTTCTCGACTTTTTATGATCATGAACAAGTTTTTCTGAAGCAAAACTTCAAATCATAGAGAACACCATAAAATATAATTCGTTTTGTTATTTACAATAAAAACGTAATGATATAAAAATGATCGGGTACTTGCGCCATCAGGGGAATGAAGTAAGCATCAAAGCATACCAAATACTAAAGGCATATCTATGTGTAAGAAATATATTTATAAGAAAAATTTTTTGTTATGTACAATTGCTGGAACTTTCATTTTTTCTCATTTTGCTCCAACTTATGCAAATAGACAACCTCCTGAAATTATTAGTGAGTTTAAGCTGGAGAAAGGAGAAGAAAAAACTCTTAATAATGTTTTTATCCGCAATGGACCGAGCGCAGTGTATGCCAAAGAAAAAGCAATTGCCACAATTACAAACTCAACAATACATTCAGCTTCGTTTGCTTTTGCTGTATCACAAGGCGGACGTATTAATGCTAAAGAAGTGAAAGTCAATGCCTTGGATACTGGTCTATCAATTGAAAACGGTATCATTAACATTGAAGATTCATTCATAGAAACCAAAAGAAAATCCGGTATTATTTTTCATAGCATAAATTATCTGAAAGATGGTGAAGAAGTTATCAATAAGGCAATTCTTAACAATACAAAACTTCTTGTGAGAAATGGTATCGGTATTTTAGGACCGTCATCTTCAAAGTCTGTTGCCGAAGTTCAACTTAGAAATTCAGAAATTCGTTCTGATGTATTATTAAAAAACAATGTAAAAAAGAAAACAGATTCAGATCCTCATCCTGTGACTTTTGTGTTAACTGCCGATAATTCGATTATAGAAGGAAGAGCAAGAACCTTAGCAGTAAATACGACTGTTTTTAATTTAAACAACAATAGCAAATGGTATTTAAATGTAAGTCAATACGACATAAATCGTGATTTTAGTCCATATAATTATGCACTCCATGACATTAAGCAACGAGCTCTATCTACCGTTTCAGTACTGAACTTTAGTAATAGCTCTATTGTGTTTAATGCGCCACATAGGCTGGCAAAGAGTCAATATCAAACCTTGAGTGTAGGACGAACAATTGAGTTCCCTAATCCACGCGAAAACAGGGAATCTGCTATAGAAACCGTTTATAATGCAGTAGGCAATGCAAGGATTTATTTCAATACAGAATGGAGTGATGGTTTAGAAAGAGAACAACAAAAAACGGACCGCCTTCTTATCCATGGAGATGTATCAGGCACCACAACAATTAGTTTCAATAGCCTTTCAAAAGGTGTGTCATCAAAAGAAGAAGCTTCTATTCCCGCGAATATGCGTGGACTGTCGCTCATTCAAGTATCTGGAAAAACAGATGAAAATGCCTTCAAACTAGCAAATGGCTATGTCACAATGGGCGGCTTGCCTTATAAATATGTCTTAAATGCCTATGGACCGACATCACGTCTTGGAAAAGCAGAGAGCACACAAAGCCATTTAGGAGAAGTAAGTCAACAATCACAAGAAAAGGACTCAAAAACCGACATGACCTTCGCTGCATTTGGCGGAATAGCTTTAAGGGATGAGAATAATATAAAAGCTGAATCAACACCAAATTCTGAGCAAATAGGGAGCATACAAAACCATTTGAGGAAAAATCAGAATTCTTGGGATTTTCGCTTGCAAAGTGCAACGCTCGATGATGAAGGAAAGATCAGAGCTCTCGTTCCTCAAGTGGCAAGCTATTTGTCCATGCCTAACGCACTATTCTCAGCTGGACTGGCTGATGTAAACAATCAAAACACTTTACTGAACACGATACAAGAAACAGGCTTTGAGAAAAAAAATCATAAAAACAAAGGGATCTTCTTCTCGACTTATGGCAATAAAATGACATTATCCTCTCACCGTACGCCATTACAATATGGCTATGGTGCCGATATTCACTATGCTTCTTTACAAGCAGGCTTTACATTAGTAGCTCTAGAAGATCAAAACATGACCACCAATGTGGGGCTTTTCGGGACATATGGGAAATTAGCTTTCACCCCAAAAGACATGGAAGGTGCTGACAAGAGTACACTCAATAAATGGTCAATTGCTGCATATAGTGGACTGCACCATAATAATGGTACATATATCCATGCTCTCTTTTCCTATGGAATGCTCAAGGGAGATATCACCACAGCTCTCATCGGAAAGACTGCAGAATTGAAAAACGCTGATACATTCAGTGCATCGGCGACCATTGGACAAAAGTTCGAAACCAGTACGAAAGGATTGGTCTTTGAACCACAAGCACAAGTTGTTTATCAGCGTCTCATGCTTGGCACACTCTCAGATGTCGATGGCTTTGATGTAGATATGGGAAATCCTCATCAATACTTAGTGCGTGTTGGTGGGCGCTTAACACAAACGACGATTTCTATTGAAAAAGGCAGTATTCTTTCTTTCTATGGTAAATTAAATATTGTTAAAGCTTTTTCTAACAATGGCACCATACAGATTGGTGAACCATTCCACCTTGATTCTATGGGAGCTGCCCTTGAAGGTGGACTTGGTATAAATGCACAATTATCACAAAATATCGCCCTTCATGTTAATGTTAACTATCAACATAAGCTTCAAAAAACTGGTATATCAGGAGCAAGCTTTTCAGGCGGAATACGCTATCAGTTTTAAGAAAAAGCAAAAAACAATTTATAGTCTATTCATTTTTAATAAAAAAGCAGTACGCGTGTGCTGCTTTTTTTCAATCTTTCGGAAAGAGGCATCAATGATGGTTCTTTCTATACAGCTTTCTTGAAAGGATTAATTTCATTCAAACCAAATGCAATAAAACTCTTTATCTCTTAATGACTGTTGAAGTCTTTAGAGAGCTGCCTTTTTGATTTATAAAAATCGAATGGATTCAATAAAAATTGTTGTATATCAATAAAAAATACAAAATATTTTGACTCTTAGCACTTTAAAACAAAAATACTTATCAAGCTAGATTTTATGAAGTCCATTTTTCCCGACTTTTTATGACCATGAAAAACGCTTTTCTTAAAAAAACTTTAAATCATAGAGAACACCATAAATATAATTCGTTTTGTTATTTACAATAAAAACGTAATGATATAAAAAACTGATCGGGTACTTGCGCCATCAGGGGAATGAAGTAAGCATCAAAGCATACCAAATACTAAAGGCATATCTATGTATAAGAAATATATTTATAAGAAAAATTTTTTGTTATGTACAATTGCTGGAACTTTCATTTTTTCTCATTTTGCTCCAACTTATGCAAATAAACAACCTCTTGAAATTCCTACGGTCCAAGTAGCTAATGGAGAAGAGAAGAGCCTTCATAATGTTTTTGTTCGTGGTGAGTATGATGCCGTGGTTGCTAAGAAAGGTCATATTACCATTACAAACTCAATAATGCACTCAGGCTTTTCTTTGCTTTCTGCAACGTCAGGTGGTCAAATTAATGCCAAAGGAATTGTGGGAGAGGCAAAAGAGCATGGTTTGTCACTCACAAACGGCACAATCCATATTGAAGATTCAACATTAAACGTCATAGGCCACGGCAAAGCCTATGGTATCAACTTTGGTTATATTGCAAGCTCTACAATAAAAGAAGGAGAAGAAGTTGTAAACAAAGCAATCCTCAATAATACAAAACTTCTTGTAAACGACGGTGTAGGTATTTTCGGACCTTATTATTCCAAAGCTGTTGCTAATGCAGTGTACCTTAAAAACTCAGAAATTCGTTCTGATATGTTATTAAAGAATGACGTTTTACCCTTCTTCAAGATTCAACCTACTACTTTTACATTAGACGCTGATAATTCGATTATGGAAGGAAGAGCCAAAACGTTTCCTCAAAATACAACGGTTTTCACCCTAAACAATAACAGCAAGTGGCATTTAAAAATTAGTCTATTTGAATTGGAAGATAGTTTTAGTCTATTTGATTACAAGCTCCTTGATCTTAAGCAACGAGCACAATCAATCGTTTCAGTCCTAAACCTTAATAATAGCTCTATCATATTTAATGCGCCGCATAAACTAGCAGACAATCATTATCAAACCTTGCATGTAGGAAGACATCCACAAAAAGCAGAGCAAAACAGAAGCTCCGATGCAACAACGGTTTACAATGCATTGGGCAACGCAAGGATTTACTTTAATACCGAATGGAGTAATGGTCTTACAAAAGAACAACAAAAAACTGACCGTGTTCTTGTTCATGGTGATGTCTCAGGCACCACAACGATCTATTTCAACAATCTTTCAAAGCATGCAGAACCATTCGATGATGAAGAAGATTCAATTCCTTTGAATGCGCGTGGTCTCTCACTTGTTCAAGTGTCTGGAAAAGCAGAAGAAACCGCCTTCACGCTGGCAAATGGCTACACCACAATGGATGGATTACCCTATAAATACATACTCAATGGCTATGGACCAACATCCAGCCGTGGGAAAGCTGATAGGGCACAAAGTCATTTAAGCGCAATACCACAAGAATCAAAAAAGCAAGATGCGCAAAATACCAATGCATCATCTCTTGGAAAAGAAAACAACGGACAAGCTCCGTTGGAAGAAAATGAGAATTTCTGGGATTTCCGCTTGCAAAGTGCGACTCTCGATGATGAAGGAAAGATCAAAGCTCTTGTTCCTCAAATGGCAAGCTATTTGGTTATGCATAATGCAATATTCTCCTCTGGCTTGGCTGATATAAACAATCAAAATACACTGTTAGATAATATGCACTCAACAGTTTTCGGATTAGAAGGTCATAAACAGAAAGGGATATTTTTATCGACTTATGGCAACAAGATGACGTTATCTTCCAGCCGTAGTCCATTGGAATATGGTTATGGTGCTAATGTTCACTATGCTGCTATACAAGCAGGCATGACATTAGCAACGTTAGAAAATCAAAATATGACCGCGAATCTTGGTCTTTTAGGCACATATGGAAAGCTCGCTTTTGCGCCAAAGGATATGGAAGGTTCTGACAAAAGCATACTGGATAAATGGTCCTTTACGGCCTATGGGAACCTCCACCATGACAGTGGTCTCTATGTTAATGCACTTTTCTCTTACGGCATTTTAAACGGACATATTACAACAGCCCTTATCGGCAACACCACAGAATTAAACAATACGGATACATTAAATATATCAGCTACCGTTGGACAAAAACTAGCAACTGGTGTTGAAGGAGTGTCATTTGAACCACAAGCACAACTTATTTATCAACATATTGCCTTTGACACTCTTTCAGATATTGATGGCTTCCAAGTTAATATAAAGCCACCTCATCAATGGTTGGTCCGTATTGGAGGGCGTTTAACAAAAACAATGCTTCCTATTGAAAAAGATCGTGTTCTTTCTTTTTATGGTAAATTGAATGTCATCAAAGCTTTTAGTGAGAAGCGCACTATCGATGTTATGGAATCTTTCCATCTCGATTCTATGGGCTCGTCCCTTGAAGGTGGGCTTGGCATTAACGCGCAGCTTTCTAAAAATATCGCACTTCATGCTGACGTTAATTACCAACATAAACTTCAAAAAGCTGGGTTCTCTGGAATTAATTTTTCCGGTGGAATGCGTTATCGCTTTTAGAAATCTTAGCTCTCTATTTTGACGCGTAAGCAGCGCTGAGATGAAAAACAGTGCTGCTTATATTTTGCTACATTACAAAAAAACGCAATGTGTCAAAAAGTGGTTCATTTTTAGCAAAACAAAGAAAATATCTTAAGGAACATCTCTATGCATAAGAATATTTTGTTATGTACAGCCGCTTGTGCTTTATTTTTTTCTTCTTTTAATTTCACATCTACCAGCACCGCCTCTGGTCTAAGCCCCCAGGAACGCCATGCCCTTGAAGGGATCATGAAATTACCTGAACAATATCGCCATGCCATTGATTTAATAAACACACCAACACAAGCAGAAAAAAATCTTGAGAAAATAGCCTCTGGCGCCATGATGCAAGATAATTCGCACTTCAACCAAGCACTTGAAAATCATATGGATCGTGTAAGAGATACGATTAACAACTCTTTTGCAGGTGCAAGTCGTTACGGTTCTGATGCACATATAAACGTGGTGAACCACGAAATGGATAATATACGTACCCAAGCCATGGCAAACAAACATCATCTGGATATGCAACATATGATGAAAGCCAGAGCAAAACTTGAACAATTGCGTCAGAATCGATTAAAAACAAGAGAAAATTTATTACGTGGCTACGACAAAGCAGTTTCCGATGCCGTAAAGGCGGCAGCAATCCTTGAAGCTGATAACCAACAGCGTGTTAATGCTGCACACCAACAATGGGTAAGCCAAGACAATCGTGATTGGCACAAACTGCAAAATAAAGCAGAAATATCACATAAAGCAGTACAAATAGATAGTGCTTTACAAGAACACAACAAGGAACTTTCCAATATTTTACGCAAAGCGGTATTAGAAGCTTTGAACAATAATGAAATAACCAACGTGGAGAGAAAAGGAGATATAACCTCTCCTTCATCTGAAGAGAATAGACAACCTCTTATTGTCTCCAGTACAAGACAAAGACGCTCTAGTGATAAATTACCACCCGCTCATGTTGCTGCCCAACACAAGGATAATTCAAAGGACAATTCATTCACAAGAACAGATCATGGAATGAGACAGCCTAAAATAAATGAAAATTCGCAATCTGATATTGATCCCCAAACAAACACCACTTCCTCGGAATCGAAAACGACTCTTCCATCCGAAAAAGCGCATATGAATTTGCTCCCAAAAGTTGGAAATACCGCTACCGCGGCTACAGAGAGCACCTCTAAACTTACAGATGATGATAAAGCAACCGCAACTTCTACTTCTCTTGAAGGGACAGCAAAAAGAACAATTCTTACACCACAAGAAGAAAGCTCTTTAGTCATGCCTATCGCGATGTTTTCTGTTGGGTTTAGTGATGTCAACAATCAAAATATCTTGTTAGACAATATGCAAATAACAATGTTTGAACCCAAAGATCATCCAGAAAGAAGCGTTTTCTTATCCTCTTATGGCAATAAGAGCACGTTTTCTTCCAAGGTTCAAGCAGAACAAGATGGTGTCCAAGCAGATATTCGCTATGCTGCATTGCAAGCAGGAGCAACATTAATAGCGCTAAAAGATAAAAATATCAGCAGCAACTTTGGCCTTTTCGGAACATACGGAAAATTATCTTTTACTCCTAAAAACAAGGAGAGCTTTCAAAAAAATATGTTTGATAAATGGTCACTCACCGCATATGGAAATATTCAGCATGACAGTGGCATCTATGCAAGTGCATTTCTCTCTTATGGAATTTTCAAAGAAGATAACGCCACAGCTCTCATCAAACATACCTCAAAAGTGAAGAATAGTAAAACATTAGGAGCCGCAGCAACTATTGGTCAAAAACTGTCAACCAGTTTGGAAGGTGTAATCCTAGAACCGCAAGCACAACTTGTGTATCAACGTCTCATGCTTGGTTCTTTATCAGATAGGAGTTCTTTCTCAGATGACGATAACTCTAAATCAGATGGCGATAACTCTAAAATAGACATAAGCAAACCTCATCAATGGTTGATCCGTATTGGTGGACGTTTGACACAAAACAAAGGCCATGCCCTTTCCTTCTACGGCAAACTGAACATGATCAACACTTTTAGTGAAAACTTTCCGTTTGCTGCTATGGAATCTTTAATCGAAGGTGGTTTTGGTATTCAGGCGCACTTATCGCAAAATATCGAGCTTCATAGTGATCTCAGCTATCAACATAAACTCAAAAAAGATGGCATCTCTGCAATAAATATTTCCGCTGGAATGCGCTATCACTTTTAAAAATACTTATATTCCTATCTTGAAATATAACGTGCTCTCATTATGTTTCGTTTTGTCTCTTACAAAATAAACATAATGAGGCCAAGGTTTTATCTTCTATTAAGAGAGGGGAAACATTTAGGAATACATCCATATGAAAAAAAGTTTTTTACTATACACAGTTTCTGGAGTTCTGTTTTGTTCTTCCACCAGCTTGTCTAATGCTCTTCATGATACGAATACACAACCTACGATAGCTCTCTCTTCTCTGCAACCCACTCATCAAATAGGTGCATCCAGAACTTCTAATCCCTATTCAAATGCATCATCTTCGTATCCACCTTCAACATCTAGGTCTACAAGAACGACCAGAAGCTCTTCTCCTACAGGGAGTGAATCTACAACGCCTACTTCCACGAGCACTCTACCTCCCAAAACGCAACTTGAAGTAAATACAGAAGATGTACAATCTACCCCTACAGCCACACAAGACACTATTACACAATCTCCAGCGATAAGAACAGCTTCAACGACAGGAATGGAAGCAAAATCTAGAAGACGTTCAGGGGCGCCATCCTCTTCTACAAACTCTTCCAGAAAAAAAACGCCCGAAAATTCTGCTGTATCCTCACAGTCAGAACCTACAAGCACGGAAGCTACAAGACTAACAACAGAGCTATCGCCAACGCCTAAAGAACCAGAACTCGCACAGCCAATATCTTTAAGGCTAGAAACTGGACAATCAGCATTACCGGTACCGCCAAAATTCATAAAACCAGCGCCCGTGCAATCTGCCTCAACACAAAAGGTATCTGCAAAATCAGAGCTTGAAAAACCAATATCACCAACAAAACAACCTGAAAAGCCTGCACAAACTGAGGATATAAGCTCTGGAGTTGAGGCTACAAACGGTAAGACCATAACGCTACATAACAAAAAAATTCAAGACAATGGTTTTGCTGTACATGCAGATGGAAATAATTCAAAAGTCAACATGATAGGGGGAACAGTTGATGCACGTTTTGTTGCACTAAGCGTATCAGATGGTGGAGAAATTGATGCTACAGGTATTACTGCAACAGCAGAAACAGCTGGTTTGCTAAACATGAGGGGCACAATCAAACTTAAGGATTCAAGCGTACATGTCACGGGAAATCATGAAGCAGACGGTATTATTTTCCGCAATAATCAATACTATACCCCTGGAAAACAATATACACGCAATGCTGAAAGAAATGCCAACGCCGTTCAAGAACAAGCTATTCCTAATAAAGATAAAGTAACTCTAGAGAATACAAAGCTTTTTGTTGAACATGGTAGCGGTATCAACCTTTATGGAACAGGCGTAGACGGAGAAGTCAACCTTAAAAATTCAGAAGTCCATGCCGATATTTTATTAAAAAATATAAAGAACGAAAGTGCCTCCACAAACACTATTACATTAGTTGCAGACCACTCTTCTTTAGAAGGTCGGGTAAGAACTTCTAAAGATAATAGAACAGTTTTTGATCTAAAAGAGGGTACGAAATGGCTTTTAAAGGCGAATAAAAATGCCACAAATAATGATAATATTTTAAATGACTATAGACAGTTTGATGTTGATGAAAAATCATACTCTAATCTTTCTGAATTGCACCTTACAGACAGTGTCATTATGTTTGACAAGCCAATGGAGGGACATTATCAAACTCTGTTTATAGGACCTAATCTTTCGCAAGAAGACGAAACGACCCACACAGCAGCGGTTTATAGTACAACAGGTATTGCAGAAATTTATGTAAACACTCAATGGAATAAACATTCTCCTATCACGGAGCAACAGACTGATCGCATTGTGATTAATGGTGATGTCTCAGGGAGTACTGTTGTTCACATCAATCTCCAAGAAACAGATAAAAAAATAACCGATAGCTCTGCTGTTTGGGAAGAACGCATGGCGTCACTTCCTTTAGAGACACATGGGATTTCAATCATTCAAGTTTCCGGACAAGCAAATGAAAATTCCTTCACGTTAGCAGGAAACTATATGACAATAGGGAAACAACCTTATAAGTATGTACTTACAGGCTATAAACCTGGAACATCTCATGAGAGCCAAAATCTTTTTGGTAAAAACAGTAATTTCTGGGATTTTCGCTTACAGAATGCCTACATTGATAAGGATAAAAAGGTTCGAGCCCTTTTACCACAGGTAGCAAACTATTTAACCATATCTAATACTTTGTTTTCTGCTGGATTTACTGATGTAAACAATCAAAACACGTTGTTAGACAATATGCGCACAACAGTATTTGGGGCAAAAGACAATAAAAAAAATGGTATCTTTTTCTCTTCCTACGGCGAGAAAGTCACCTTATCTTCCAACCGCGATCCATTACATTATGGCTATGGTGCTGATGTAAACTATACTGCTTTACAAATAGGTGTCATATTAGCCGCCTTGGAAGGTAAAGACATAAGCACACATTTTGGTCTTTTAGGAACATACGGAAAACTTGCCTTTACGCCCAAAGAGATGCAAGATTCTGAAAAGACAACTCTTGATAAATGGTCTCTTGCCGCTTACAGCAGCATCCAACATAGCAATGGTATATATCTAAACACACTTCTTTCTTACGGAACCTTAAAAGGAAATATTACCACGGCTCTTGTTGGGAATGCCGCAAAATTGGATGGCACCGAGATGCTTAATATATCTGCAACCATTGGTCAGAAATTAGCAACCAATACAAAAGGGCTGGTCTTTGAACCACAAGCTCAATTCATTTATCAAAATCTCATGTTTGATATTTTCTCAGATACCAATGGCTTAAAAGTAGACATGGGCAATCCACATCAATGGTTGATCCGTTTTGGTGGACGTTTAACAAAAACGATAATGGCTGTTGAAGAAAACAAGGCTGTTTCCTTCTATGGTAAAATGAATGTTATCAGAACTTTTGGCGATGGTAAAACAATAAAAATTGCTGATACCTTTCATGTTGATCCTACCGGCTCTTCAGTTGAGGGAGGCATGGGGGTGAACGCATATCTTTCTCAAAATATCGTACTAAACGCCGATATCAGCTATCGGCAAAAACTGCAAAAAGCCGGTGTATCTGGCACCAATTTGTCTGGCGGAATACGTTATCGTTTCTAAAGCAGAAGTTAATTTTAACTTAAATAAAAGGGCAGCACAAAGTGCTGCTTTTTTATTTAAATTTATATATTTTTTAAAATTCTCAAAAATCATTATCACATCAAAGAAGATTTTGACTTATAATATTTCTTTTGCATATTGAATAAAAAACTAAATACCTTAGCATTCTCTCATCAAAATACCCCATAAAGTTTTATGTCTTATATCACCACACCTCAAGCGATGATGTTTTTACAGCACAACAGAATAAGCATTCATGCATATTTTTAAAAAAGTCAGCCCCTTCTTCGCTGTGGACGCTCTATTTATTTTAGATGATGTGCATTTAATATACCTGCTATAAAGACTTAGTATCTGGTATAAATTCTTAAAGGCATGTTTTTCCTCTAAAATCTCAATGCTACAGCAACTCCATCATAAGACAAGCATTTGATTTATAAAGACAATTAATTGTTTTGCATGTTAAATGAGAATCCAGAATATCGTAAGATTCTTTCATTTTAGACCTGTTCCATGTTGAATCAACCAAAACCATATCTCTTGCAAGTGACAAGGGGGAAGAGCCATAGGGATAAAAAACTATTAAGAAAGGATTAAAAATGCCTCTAATAAACCATCTCAAGTGCTAAGGGCTGTAGCAACATTGGAAGAAAGCAAAGAATATAACAATATCAAATTGCTCTTTTATTAAGCATAAAGATGGTCGTACCCTATAGATTTTATATTATTTCCATGGGGACTTTTTATTATACCATTCACAAGCGCCGTTGCATCAAAGATGTCGTTGCGCCGCCCCACAAACACCATCACGAAATAGACTTGAGAGCTTAGATATCTCTTTAAAACAAGGCAGTGAATTAGGAATAACAAATCCATTCTATTTTGAGCATTTTGTCGTGCATAAAGGACGTGCCCCCAGTAAAAAACACAATAAAAAAAGCGTGAAACAATACGTAATCTTCATTATTTAACAGATAGTGCTTTAGATACTTTTGAAAGACATAAAGCTAAATTAAAAGACGGCAGGACAGAGGGAAGCTGATTTCTCCCCCTTTATTCTTTCACAATGAGATTGCCGCCCCATTTCAAATATTACGCCAACAAAGATATACGCAATATATCCACTCAAATCTGGATGCTCTCTCCAATCTGACATACAAAAACTAAAAACAGCAGAAAGAAAATACTAAACCGCTTTAATTTTTATCTCAAACATATAGATTTAAACAACGAACCGCTTCATATCACCACACTTCAAAGGACAATACTCCATGAGGCTTATAGGCAATACTCATCACATACTCTTCATCATTCATGCTTTTTGCTGACTTGGTGGTTATGGCGGAGTGAATGCACCAAATCCCATCCCGAACTCGGCCGTGAAACGCTCCAACGCTTGATGGTACTTTGCCTTAAGGCACGGGAGAGTAAGTCGCTGCCAGATCTGCTAAATGCATGCAAAAGACTCTAATGTATGAACCTTACATTACCACAGCCCCAAGGAAGCTGTTTTTAAGGCATCACAGGCTGGTCTAAATATCCTCTTGATCGGCCTCTCCCTAAACTAAAAAATGAAGCCCCCTATTAACTTAGTCTGCAAACAATTCTCTGTAAATAATCCGCCTTCTCTGAGTTCTCTTTCAGCCAGTTTCCCAAAGCATGCGGTTCACATCACTACACCTTAAAAGACACTCTTTTAAGAACAGCATTTTACAGTACAACAGGATAATAATTTAAATACCCAAATGCACTTAAAACAAGTCTACTCACTAAACGCACTATTTATCCAAATCAACTGCCCTACCTAATCATTGTCATGACTTAGAACAGCCCGTATTAAGCAGATTTGATCATTCCTCTATTTCTTTTGCACGTCCAGATAGTTGTATAGCTCTAGAAAGATCATTAACTGCATTTAAATGTGTTTGAAGTAATTCACTATTACGCTGTAATTTTTCTTGTAAATCAGACAACAAACTTTCAACCTCATGCTCAATATCTTGATTCATGTAGCGCTTCACATCACTCATGGATTTATTAAGATCACGCAAACCACGTATTTTACGCAAATTTATTTCTTCGTAATCTGGAACACCACTGCTCTCTAGCATATTGCTTTCATAATCAACAACTTGAGCTAATCCTTTAACAGCAGCAACAAATTTTGTCATCGCCCAATCACGATCAATAAGATTATTATCAAGAACTTTTGCTTTTGCTGCAAAACTATCATCACCATATTGCACTACAGACATTTTTACTTCCCCTTCAACACTATTGTTCAATCTTACTTTCAAATGAGGGAGATTAAACAGGTTCTCTTCAATGCTGATACACTCAACCAAGCTCGTGGTGCAAACATTGCTCAAACAACAGCACGACAATCCTTCAAAGCGTATACCACTTCAACTTTCAACGCATTCTCTTCAAATATTTTTCTTGCTTTGCTCCAAAACCATCATTGCGGCTATACTAATTCATCAAAACGCTATAAACTCAAACCTTACGACAATATCGAAACTTCCATATTTGTTCTGTCTATTTCGCTTTACCGATTTTATCTTTGCCTATTTTATCACCAGTACGTCTTCAACAGAAAACAACAATGCTCTCACGAAAACTTCGGCCACAAAAACTATCTGCCGACAAAAACCCGCAGCCTATCTTGCAGCATATAAAAACGTAAGCCCATTAAAAATTTCAGCATTTTACCGATAGCAGCATTTTACCCTCCATAACCGTATGGCTCTCTCTGCACCTAAACCTGTATACCTTCTGGCGTCCCATAAGATGGCACCCTACAAGATCAGTTTGCACCTATTCAAAAAGACACCCCCTCTCCCATGCTCTTTCCGCACACATGCAGTATTTCGCATAAAACACAAAAAGAATGCTCTTTTGAACAGATCAGCCATACAGCAATATAAAAAAAGACATCTTAAAATAGCTAAACAGCCATCAATCTTCCTTTTTTAAATTATCATTCGCTTTTCTTTGCAATGAACGACTATATAAGATTTTTTGAACCTTTTCAAGAGTTTCTTAGCTAATCAGTTCGATACGTCTTCAATCGCATATTCACGCGCTTGTTTTAAAGAAACATCTCTTAAGTGCACCCAAGCCTATTTCGCGCCGCGGCCCATGAATGGTATAATGATAAATCTTCCATGACATGTATAAAATCCATTGAGCACTTTCCATCTTTACGCTTAATAAAAGAAGCAAGCCAGCACCATCACATATTGTTCTAACCCCTTATGTTCTGATACCCTTGGCACTTGAGATGGTTCATAAAAGCGTGGCCTTTCTTGTACAATTTCTCTGCGCATGGGAGCTCCCTGCTTGTAACTGCAAAAGACATTGTTTTGATTAATTCACCACGAAACAAATTTGGAATGAAAAAAATTCCAGTATTCAGGGCTCTAATTCAAGTTGAATAACGATAGATTATCATTATAAATCAAAATATTATCCAATGCATAATGCTTAATGCTCCCCCACATTGATATTTTCAGAATTTCCACAGTATCTTCCTATAGATTATTTCGCTCCATAAAACAGTTTGCTCTTAATATCGCGGCTTTACATGCGCTACTAGTATAAAAACAGAGAAACAATCATTTTATAATCAAGGTACAATTTTTGTTACGAACTTTCTCTCGTTTTTAACCTTTTAAATGCGGCTCTTCTCTTTCATAATCATCACATTTCAAATCTATTCCATGTTGAATAAATTAACATCACTTGCTTGCACATCACAAACAACGCCCTGATGTGTTGATAAAATACGCTGAAAGAAAAATGCCTCTTATGAACCTTAGCAAATGCCAAGAACTATAATAAATATTGGAAGCAAGCGTACGATGATTGTGACTTGCTCTTTCATAAGTATAAAGATGATAGCATTCTACAGATTTTTATATTATTCAAAGTTTATATTATTTCACGAGAGCTTTACTGTTATACTAGTCACATTTACCGTTATACCATTTACGAGTGTCATCGTAAAATGTCTGTCGTGTGCGTTGAGAGATGTTTCTTTAAAACAAGTACATAAATATGCAATACTAATATACAACATAAGTATATTTCGTTTGGAACGTTCTTTACTTTTGTGCAAAACATGCCCCATTAGAACAGCATTAACCAATCTTGCTATGAGATAAACGATCAAAAAACATTTTTGTCTTCCTCCGCTCACTTTAAAGGACCAAGATCTTAACTCCATCTGCTCTGTACGCAGTCCGAATTTTTGTCAAACGATCTTCTCTTGACTTCCACTCTTGTGATTCACTTAAACGAAAGGCTCAACAAATAAACCTACGAATATTCATCGCACACTAAAAAATACTTAAACATTCCAAAAAAACTTATATGCCTTATATTACCGTTATAAATGACAGTGCTTTATAGCATAACAGGATAAAAAAGTTTCCAGCAACACAAAACTTACAAAAGCAATCAATAGTCCTTTTAAAGCTTTCTTTTTTAGGATTCACAATACTCCCACTCCTTAAGCTTTTATAAAAAAGGAACGATTTTAAGCTTGCCGAATATATTGTAGCAGCATATATTACAGATATGTAACATATTGTTATTCATAAAATCACCTCAAAAAGAACAGAAAGAGGTTTTTATGGCTGATCTCGTAAAAGCCGCTATGCTTTACTCAACCTTGATTATCACCATCAATGCTTTTGTTGTTATTTTAGTTCTCGTAATAGAAATATACTAAGCATACTCTCTTGGCTTATTGTAATTTGCGCAAATAAGCATCTTAATTTCACATAAGATCAAAGAAAAATTTTAATTCTACAGATAAACCACACACCCAATTTCAAACATCACTTGCAACTATTTGAGTGTAAACTCTGCTTTTTGTATGCATTTTTAACCATCAGTGTCCGTCTTTTCACGCTATCTTGAATCTCAACTTCATTCCCACCTTAAAAAACGAAATTTTCTACCAGATCCGATCTGTAAATACTTTGTCTCCATTATTGAGTAAGTTCCTCTTTCTTCCCCCCTTCAGGGCATATCACAATTCTAAAGGATAATATTTTCATGAAGCTTATAATAAATCTATTGAAAACCATCTTTACCCTTATGAGAAAATAAACCAGCAGCATCACACACTTTTCCAGCCCCAAATGTTGCAACAATCTTTAGCACTTGAGATCGTTCATAAGAGGCATTTTTACTTCTTTCTTCAACAGTTTTTATCCACACGGCTCCCCATGCTTGTAACGTGCAAGCAGATGGTTTTAATTGATTCAACCTAGAACAGATTTGGAATAAGAGAATCTTACTATATTCGAGATCCTTATTCAGTATAAAATAATTAAATTATTTTTATAAATAAAAGTGTTATTCAAAAAAAATATTCATCACACACTCGAGAACAAAAAACACCTCATACGTAAAGTTTTATATGAGCTCCACCGCTCAACATGATAATATTACGACACAATCACGATAAAAAAATAACAAGGGAAACCCTTGCAAACTCAGAAAAGAGAAGGGAAAAATAAAAAGGTGTGGAAGGCGCTCAATTCCTCACAAATCCGGCAAAACCGTCCTAGCAAAACTGCCTCACATCTTAACTAATGTTATAATATTCTCAAATCAAAAGCAATTTTTTAAAATAGTTTGAGAAAAACATTTGAGTATGAAACGATAATAATTACATTCAGAATGTTTTTCTCTTTATTAAAACAGAGAAAAGTAATTTCCAAACAAATGTTTCCTCCCAATTTTTCCGAAATTAGCCGCAACACTTAAAGACGATCTTAGTGTGATGAAACATTTATTTGTGATAAAGGCAAAAAAACACCCCAAAGATAGATTTAATCTCATATTTTAAATACATGTAACCAAAACATTAAAAAATTAGCAGTAACACGTAACAACTCATTGAGAGGAAATACTATCTACAATTGAAAGCACTTTTGGGCTGAACAAATGACAGTATAGCATCCGTTTACACAAAGAGTACAGATCGTAAACGACTAATTCTTGAAGCCATAAAAAGACTCTCTAAAAGTTAGAGAGAGCCTAAAAAACGCAATAGAATCAAGAACTAAATAATTCCTTACTTATTGAACTGTATGTTTTTAATGAATGCCAAACATAAGTTCCATATATGCTTGTCTGGCATGTTGGCAATTTTTAGATTTCTCCATAGAAGATTGATCCAGCTTTTCACATTTTTTTGCCCACTCTTCGAGTAATGTTTTATCTTTCTTAAATTCCGCTACGCTGTAAGTTTTTTCGCAACCAGCAACGACAAGTCCAGTACAAACCAGCAATGCTATAATAATGGCTTTATTCATGATTTAATTCCCTTCCTTTTTCTCTTCAGTGTTTTTCTCGTCATCATGTACAAAGCTCGAACCAGGCCAATCTCGGGCATGAACTTCACGATACGCTTTATCTGCGTTTTTACAATTTTGAGAATCTAAATCCCCTGATATCATGCATTTCATTGCCCATTGCTCGAGTAATTTTGGATCTTTCTTAAACTCTGCTACGCTATAAGTTTTTTCACAACCAGCAACGACAAGTCCAGTACAAAGCAGCAATGCTGTAATAATGGCTTTATTCATCAATAAAATTCCCCTTTTTTTCAAATTTACAAAGTTTAGGACATAATTTAGGGCCTTAAAAAAAGTTCTACATATGCTTGTCGAAGGTTTTTACAATTTTGAGAGGATTTGAGCGGTGAATCATCCTTCTCACATTTTTTTGCCCATTCCTCGTATAATTTTTCATTTGTTTTAAATTCTTCTACGCTGTAAGTTTTTTCACAACCAGCAACAACAATTCCAGTACAAAGCAGCAATGCTGTAATAATAACTTTATTCATCAATAAATTCCCCTTTTTCAAATTTACAAAGTTTAGGACACAATTTAGCACCCGATTAAAATTGTACATTCGGTTCATTGTGCATTTTCAAAAATTTTAAAATCCACTTCTGTGCGCGATTTTTCCCAATCTATGATGATAAATCGCGTACAAAGAAAAATACCGCTATCAATATATTTTTATGATTTAATTATTGTCCTGCTGTTTTTCAGTTTCATTCCCCTTTTTGCTACTTTCACGAAGTTCCTTTGCAAGATTTCTATAATGCTCTTGAAAAAGTTCCATATCGGCTTGCATGACATTTTGACAATTCTTGATTGCAAAAGCAGAGGGGCCCATTTTATCGCATTTCTTTCCCCATTCTTGCATCAATTTTTTATCTTTCTTAAATTCTGCTACGCTATAAGTTTTTTCACAACCAGCAACAACAAGTCCCACGCAAAGCAGTAGCGCTGTTATAATGATCTTGTTCATGATTTAACCCCTCTCTTTGTTTTATATTTTATTAACAATATCTTTGGATTCACATCCCCTCCTATATTGTGACCTTGCGTCTAATTTTCCTTTGCAAATACGTACACTTCCAACGCAAACATGTTAAATCATGAAAACTGCCTTTCATTTATCAGACTTGCATTTGTAACATTATCTGCACGGCAGCTCTTTGTATTTGAAGTGTTAAAACTTCAGCAAAAATTCTGATATCTTGACATTCTCAAAAAGCTTTTTAATCATTTCTTTTCCTTCAAGAACCTCTTGGTAACGAGAAGCAGCACGATATCTTACCCAAAATTCGTCATGCCTATATCCATTGCAAATTCCCTGCAAACGAAAAAATACACCTTTTAATCAACAGATTGCGCTCTTATCATTTCTAAACCACCGGAAAAGAAAGAAAGCTTTAAGTCCCCCCTGTACTTTTTAAAAGCCAATAGAAATGCTAAAAAAGCGATCTTATACATTCCAATTGAAGAAAAAAGCCTATTGCCTTGCGTATCATTACAACTGGCATTAACTATTTAAGACTATAAAATCATATAAATGTAAGAAATATTGTCTATAATATGCTCAATGACTTCTTTTGTTTATTAGGAAAACTTATAGCGCGTCAATATCAGTAAATTTTACTTATTTTTATCCCCCCCCCTTATAAACATGAATATAATTTAATAAAACGGATTGCTGCATAACAGAAAAAAATAATCAACGCTACTCTTAATTACATTATTTACGCATGTATTAAGTACAATAAACAAAAAAATAACCTGATGTTTAAAATCATTATCAAGATAATTTTTATGGAAGAATAAACTTATCTACTCATCTAGCGGATAAGATCACAAGTAGTATGATGATTATCACATTTATAGGGAAAAATTTGAAACGGAGAATTTTTCGCAAACTCATAGCTCTTTCATGCGATGATACAGAACCTTATGAGAAACAACTTGAATGAAGCAACCATCGTGAAAAAGGAAGAGCACTTTTATTATTAACTTCGTATAAAAACAATCGATATCATCTCTAGAAAAAGCACTCAAACCAACGAAATTATCGTATCATTTTTTACACTTTTCCGTATTTTTGTGAAAGCAATTCGCGGACCTCATCAGCTATTTTAGTTCCACGACTTGCACAACTGACCTTAATCAACCGATGCAAACTTTCTGGTATATCAATCGTGAGGCGCTTCATACCTCCACTCATGCTCCCTTTGTGGCTTCCTACCCATGCATCCGCTGTTAAAGGAATTGATTTATTCGTTGGTTTTGTGCCAATTTTAATTTTTTTATTCATCGCGCTAACTCCTTGATTTCGGCTGCAACCGCTTCAATCTCTGCTGCTGCTGGTCCTTGCTTATCAACTTCATAAACCGCCTTCCCCTGTGCTGCTGCTTCTGCAAAAATCACGCGCTGCGCAACGCTAGAAGAAAGAACATGCACAGGGTATATGCCAAGAGCTTCGTTCACATCACGCCCTATCGCTGTATTGACTATTTTACGATTAATAACAAAAGCAGATTTGAGATTTTCTTTATAAACACGTGCTTCATCAATCAGCTTTACAATTCCATCCGCTGCCCAAATATCATAGGGACTAGGCAAAACAGGTATAAGCACCAAATCCGAAGCCATAAGAGCACTACGAGCAAGATCAGTTACACGCGGAGGACCATCGATAATAATATGATCATAACCATGACCAATCTGTGTAATCTCTTTGTGAACCGTTGCACGCGGTAAACCAATAACCGAAAACAAAGGTGCATCTTCACGCGCAGCAGCCCAATCCAATGCGCTTCCCTGTGGATCAACATCAATAAGCAATACCCGTGCACCGGTACGGGCAAAACTGGCCGCAAGATTAACACTCAACGTCGTTTTTCCGACACCTCCCTTTTGATTCAAAAGTCCAATAATCATTTATTACGCCTTTCAGCATTATCGTTTTTACGATTATACAGAAAGTAATAAAAGAAACAAGCATCCAATACGTGCAAAATAACCATTTCTCCTATTTTTAGGATAAATAACAATAGCCCGCAATTTTTTATAATATTCTTTTAGCATGAGCAAAAACATTATGAAGATGATATTCTTGAAAAGAACAAAATAAATTTAAAAGAGGCATGCTCTTCTTCCCCCTCCCTAAAACGAAGATTCTTAAATCCATGTCGATCTGTAAACAATGCGCTGTAAATGATCCAGCTTCTTATTTTGCGCCAGCCTTTTGGGCTTCTCCCTTCATGCAATCCACTTAATACAACTCTACAAACAAGCTCCACTCTGAATATACAACAAACTATAAGGAGAATTCATTGTTTTGCACGTTGAATGAGAGAGCCGAAATCAGGAAGATTCTCTCATTTCATGCCTCTTATATTAAATTAATCAAAATCATATCTCTTGTACGTACAAGCAGGGCTGGCGTGTGGGCAAGAACTGTACAAAAAAGGATTTAAAATGCTTCTTATGCAGAATCTCCAGTACCAAGAACTATTACAATATTGGGGGCTGGCAAATATAATAGGTGCCGACTTCCTTCTTCATAAGCGTAAAAAGGGTGGTGATCCATGAATTTTATACTCTTTGACGCTCGACAGAGTAAAATGGGCTTAAGAGAAATAAGGGTGCCTCTAGCAAGCGCGTAAACAAGCAACACAATGAAATGTCTATGTTTAGTAAACACTATAGATTATCCATAAAGACCAAACATCCGTCTTTCATAAATCGCATAACGAACATATTGCGGAGTGAGATATTTTGCATCTTATAGCTCATTTTTCCCAAATAGATTTTCTCGACAAAAAGAATATTTTTGTTAAGATGCCACTGAAAAACTTACCTTCATTATGTTCTTTCTATATACCAGACCAGAGGGTATCGTGAAGATCATGCAATTGGGAATAAACAAAAATGAATTTACAACAAATTGAACATGATATTTTTATCAGCGCCCAACTTAGCATAGAAAATATCAAAACATTGGCACAAGCTGGTTTTAAAACAATTATCTGTAACCGCCCCGATCACGAAGAGCTCCATCAACCTGACTTTTCTAGCATTAAAACGGTCGCAAATGAATATGGCATAAAAGCCTATCACATTCCCATTTCTCCTCCAACTATAGAAAAGTCAGCTGTTGAAGCCATGCAAACAATTTTAAAAACAGCCTCTCTGCCTCTTCTTGCCTATTGTCATCACGGATCACGCTCGCTGCATCTTTATCGTTTAGCGCGTCTTTAAACAGAGGTTTCGCACACTTCCTCCTCGCCTTAAAAGACTAAAATTCTTAAATACACATCGATTTGTAAAAAACAATCTGTCAATAATCTTTGTCTTGCGCCTTTCCCTTGGCTTGCCACTTCATAAAACTCTACAAGCAAGCTTTGCTCCTCAATATACAACAAGCATGCACACCCGACGCCATAAAAATGCGTAAAATTCATATGATGATCAAAGAAAATTATTTTCACCTCACTTTTTATCACTGCTCCACCTTTTTTTCTCTTCCTTTACCAATACGAGCTCATTCGTACGCCACAGACACCTAAAACGACAGTAAAACCACTAAGAAAACCCCATATTCCGAATAAAAGGCGTGCAGAGTATTTTATAAAAAAAGCCGTAAGCCATAATCTATGGTTAACTACAACATATTGATTTATAACAATTAATTATTTTGCACGTTGAATGATAAATCCTAATACCGTAAGATTCTCTCAAACCTATTTATAGTGAAGCAATCAAAAGCGTGTTTCTTGCATGTCACAAGCAGGAAGTATTCGTGTGAAATAAAACGAGTTAAGAACAAACTCTCATAAACGCTCTCAAATAGCCTAGACTGTACAAAACTGAAGGCTTGTCAATATAACGGATGGTGTCGGATTGCTCTTTTATTAGGCATAAAGATGATAGCGCTCAACGAAGCTTGCACGATACCATTCATGAGAGCCATCATGAAAATGAATATGGGAAGCGTTGAGAGATATTTCTTCAAAAGAAGCGCATAAATTAGCAAAACAAGGATATTCCAGCATTTTATTTTACCTGTGGGGCGTGATATCCTATTCAAAGAACAACAAAAGCCTGAAGCTGTTATTTTCATGATTTAAGAGATATTTCTCTGGACCCTTTTGAAAGTAGCAAAGCCGAATTTAAAAAAGACTGTCATCTGGACTGATTTTCCCCTTTATAACTTCATATTTTCCCCAATAAAGCTGTAAACCGGTTTCAGAGATTACGCAAATGGATAATGCAATAGGGCTCTCCTCATCTAGCATACAAAAGCTGTAACAGTAGAGAGAGCATTAAAGCGCTTTAATCTTTGTCTCAAACATACTGCTCGCGTTGAGGAACACTAAAGAAAAAGTTTTATAAGAAAAACAACACCATAAAGTCATGAATAGACCGAACATAGATTGGAAAGATGTTCTAACTTTTATCCAATATTTCTATCAAAAAACAACAAAACATTATTGGCTTTGTGTTTTCATATCCTTACAAGACTGTCTTTCCTTTTCATTATAGGCGTTACATTTGTGAAAGACAAAGGAAATATATGGATAGTTTTTAACTTGAAAATCTGAAAGATTGACGTGTTACGACAACAAAATTGTGCCTTTATCCATCAAAAGCATTAGAAATTTTGAAACAAATACACCTGCTTTCTCGCAATGATTTCTTTTATCTACAATCAATCGCAGTCTCCTTAATATGCATTCCCCATCACAATATACAAGAGAAACGAAACGTAAAGCATTTTCCAGCAGCTTCATTCTCGTTTACGTGATTGGTTAGCACGAAAACTGCTGCTGAGCACTAAATCTTCTTCACAAGACTCGACAAACAAAACTTTTGTAAAAATATTCATTACATAATACAAAATATCACATGCGTAAGGTTACACGAACCAACTCTCATCATAAACGATGATACGGCATAAATGACATAATAAGCCAAATTAGAAAAAAGAAACAATAAACTTTTAAAATAAAAAAAGTCATCAATTAAATTTTATCAAACTATAAGCTTAAAATCGCAAGAAATTTTAAAAACAGCCTTTCTCCTTCTTCACGTCTATTATTGCTAAATAGGCTGGTTGCTTATTCTTTACTGCATCTTTTATGATGAGTTTTAACGTATCAGAAAGAAACAAGCAGTAAAGTTTTGAATGACAACAAAAACCATAAAGTTAACTTTGAAAAAAATGATGCCAAAATCAGATCTTCAGATATTCGATTCTCCCTCTCAACAACGGAAAAAACATATATTCCACGATGTTTTGGAATATATGTTTGTGATTATAATCACTTTAAGTGCTATTTTTACGGCTATTCTCTCTTTTTCAGATCAGTTTAGGACATATTTTTAAAAGTAAGCAGCCTATCCAACGTTGATAATGGTTGTACTGTCTTTAAAATTTCTTTTGCTTTTTTTTCATCACGATGCATTTGCGCAATCAAAGGTTCAAGCCCATCAAATTTTTCTTGTCCTCGCAAAAACTGGAAAAAAGAAACGGTACAGCTTTCCCCATAAAGGTCGTCGTTAAAGTCAAACAAATAGGTTTCCAAAAGGGGCGCACCATCTTTAACAACCGTTGGACGACAACCAAAGCTTGCAACACCATCATACAAAACACCGTTCGCACGACGCAAACGTACCGCATAAACACCATGAGCCAAACGAACTTGGGGAGGCAACATTTGATTAGCGGTAGGAAATCCCAAAAGACGTCCAAGTTTTTCACCTTGAATAATATTGGAGCGTATCCGATAGTGATACCCTAATAAATGGGCTGCTTTGTCCACTTCCCCTTGTGAGAGAAGTTGCCGAATAAAACTAGAAGAAATGATCAAAGGTTGTGAATCTTGAGAACGAGAAACGCAAGAAACTTGCACAACCTCAAATCCATATTTCTCTCCCCTTTGGCAAAGAAGATGTACATTTCCGCTTTTCTGATGACCAAATTGAAAATTTTCGCCTGTCACCACAACTGAAACATCAAAAACTTCCTTTAAAAACGACTTGATAAATTCGTCCGCTGAAAGAGCGGCAAACTGTGCATCAAACGGCTGTTCAATCACGCAGTCAAAGCCAAGGGTTTTAAAAATTTCAGCTTTTTCAGCTGCCTCTGTCAAACGATAGACAGGAGCTGAATGTTGAAAAAAACTTCTTGGATGGGGTTCAAAGGTTAAAACAACTGCTGGTTTCTTTTTTATACGGGCGAAATCAAGCGCTTTTTGCAACACCACCTGATGTCCGCAATGAACACCATCAAAATTTCCAAGTGCCAACACTGCTCCCCGCCAAGCCGAGGGAAACATATGAATTCCCTGAAGACGCAAAAAATTAGTCATTACTGAAGTGCCCACATGATTGCTTGTGGTTTATAACCATGACGTTCAAGAAAAGAATGCAAAGCTTGCTTATCAACCACACCATTTTGCGTATAATCATAATGATGAATCCCCCCCATAATATAAAGGGCATCAAGACCAAAATGAGCCGCCCCCTTAATATCCGTTAAAAGACCATCACCAATAGCTAAAACTTGACTTTTTTCTACTGTTCCCCGTACTTTTTGAAGTTTTTCAAAGGCACATTCATAAATAGGCGCGTGAGGTTTTCCAGCAATGCGCACCTCCCCCCCTAATTGTTGATAAAGACGAGCCAATGCACCAGCGCACCAAAATTCTTTATTTCCATAATGGACAATCACATCTGGGTTCGCACAAATAAAAGGTAAATTCCGCGACCGCATGCGACGAAACATCTCCTCATAAGCAGAGGGTTCTTCGTCAAAATCTTCAAGAAAACCGCTACAGACGACAACAGAAGCCTCCCATTCTTCAACAAATTCACACTCTAACCCTTCAAACAGCACCAAATCATGCTGTGGACCAATGAAAAAAACTTTACGCGGAGCAGTCAGAATAAGATCGCGCGTTACATCCCCTGAAGTGATAATGGCATCATAATAGTCGCTATGAACATTCATACTTTGTAATTGAGCAGCAACATCTTCCCGTAGCCGAGGAGAATTGGTCAATAAAATGACAGTTTTTCCCATTTGTCGGATTTTATACAACGCCTTCAACGCTGGTTCAAATGCATGTACACCGTTATGCACAACACCCCACACATCACAAAAAACAGCATCATAATGCGCTATAATAGTCTCAATATGGGTAACTTCATTCATGGTGCACCTATCTCTATTTGTCATTTAAAGCTGTCTTTTACTTCAAAATTACTTACCGAAAGATAATACTTGTGTCATCTGCTTTCTCAAACCATATCCCAACTTTTTATCGTCTATAGAGATCATAAGAAATGATAAAATAACTAAGTTATCATTAAGTTGTGCAAAATTCTAAAATGCTTGATAGCAAAAGCTTATCATTCCCCAATGCTCATTTTTCTCATAAAAATTTTAATTCTAACAACAACGACGTTGGTAGAGTTTTTTATCTAAAATACTCAAATTCTTCATTGAGAAAATAAACGTATCCCCCTCTTAAAAACATGCATCATGAGAAAGCCCAATATATTTTCTCATTTCAAATCTGTTTATATTGAATCAATCAAAACTATTGACTTGCACATTATAAGCGGAGAGCCTACAGATAAAAACACGTGAAGAAAGAAAAAATAGCTCTTATGCTCCCTTTCAAAGGCAAAAACTGTCGTAATATTTTGAACTGGCCGAGAGTATATGCCGTCCGAGCATCTTTTTTTCAATATAGCTTTTATCCCATTCATAGAGGCTTTTACACTACACACTTTACGAAGCACCATTGTAAAATAGGCGCTAACATTGAGAAATATCTTCTTAAAAAAATGTGTGAATATACAACAATCAGATCTATAATGTTTTGAGTTTATTTTGCATGAGGGCTCTTTACTCATAAAAGCTTTCCCCTATCATCATGATATCTCAGACGCATCAAAACAAGCCATTTTGGTTATTGGTTAAGAGCAACACCGTAAGCGGTGCCTTGAGCTTAAAAACCAAGGTTTACCTTCGTAAAATGCATATCTGATGTCATGCGTTTAGTAAGCAAACCTTAAAAGTTTGAAAGGCAAACAACCTCTCATTTGGAAAAATCTGTCCGTCTCAAGAAAAACTATTTTTATTGCCAATCTCCTAAAATTACTTTATGAGTCAGAAAGTGTCTTGGTCGCATACGCAACGACCAATAGGGATTAAAAGCCTGAAAACTCAAACATGAATTGACCCCGCTTTGCGGATATCCCGGAATTCCGGGAGATTTTGCTATGTCCAAGTGCTTCTCAGCACTAAAAGCAAAATGCTGATTTGAGTTCAGTACTTTTAACTCCCGGAATACTCATGCGAGGGCGCTCGCAGCCGGTGGGGAAAAATGCAAGCTCCAAATCTTAATATTGATCTTTTTGTAGGCAAAAAGATTCGCTTTAGGCGAAAAATGCTAAAAATGTCTCAAAAAACATTAGGGCATCATTTAGGTGTCACTTTCCAACAAATCCAGAAATATGAAAAAGGCTTAAATCGCGTGAGCGCAGGGCGTTTAAAGGAAATTTCCAATATTTTGAATGTTCCACTTGCCTTTTTTTTACACTGATATCATCAAAAAAGACAACACCCCGTACCATTATGATGAAATCGCCTCGAGCAAAGAGGAATATTTGCTTTTAAAAAGTTTTAGAGTCCTCACATCTGTCAAACAGAAAGCGATTTTAAACTTAATTTGTGATTAAAATTAAAACGCTTTAAAAGCATAGCTATAGGGTGCTACACGCCCTATTCTTGGCTTTCTCCCCACACCTTCAAAGGATGCAACCCCCTTCTTAAACCGGTTGATGAATAATCCGCCTTCTCAAAAATAGCTCCTTCTCAGATTCCCATTTCATATGGTTCCTTTCACAAAATTATACAAGCAAGCCCTCCCTTGAATATTCACCACACTCTCTCATCAAAACACCCCATGTATAAAGTCTTATGTCTTATATCACCACACCCGCAAACGATAGCGTTTTACAGCACAACAGAATAAGCATTTATCCGTATTTAAAGGGGGCCCTTTTTTCGCTATGGACGCTCTCTTTATTTTAGATGATGTGCATTTAATATATCTTCTATTAAAGACTTAGTATCTGTTATAAAGTCTTAAAGGCATATTTTTCCTTTAAAATCTCAATGCTACAGCAACTCCATCATAAGGCAACATGTTGATTTATAATGAGTATTCATTATTGTACATGTTAAATGAGAATCCAGAATATCGTAAGATTCTTTCATTTCAAATCTGTTCCATGTTGAATCAACCAAAACTATATCTCTTGCAGGTTACAAGTGGGAAGAGGCGTATGGATAAAAACTATTAAGTAAGAATTAAAAATGCCTCTAATGAACCGTCTCAAGTACCAAGAGCTGTAAGCAACACCCACAAGCTGACAAACTGTGTCATGTTGCAAGGCTTACTCCGTTATGAAGCGTAAAGATGGGGGGCTCAATGGATTTACCCTTATACCCCTTTACGAACAGCGTCGCAAAATAGGCTTGGATACCTTGAGAGATATTTCTATAAGACAATGTATCTAGTTCTCTCATGATCATAATCCTCAATCTGATAAAGTTGAAACAAACAATAGGATTGCGAATATGATTTAGGAAGCTCATCTGAAAGATGAAAAATGATAAAAAATTCCGCTATAACAATTGAAGAAGCGAGCATTCGTTGAGCCGTAACTTCTTTATTTTAGAATTTTTATATCACACTTTACTGTTGAGATGCATGACCACTGTCTGTAACATCAAGCTTTGGCGAGAAAAACATTTCAGTATCTGCTTGTAAGACATTTTGACAGTTTTTAGATTCCTTAACAGCTTGTCCTGAAAGAAAACACCTCGTTCCCCATTCTTCTTTTAATTTTGCATCTTTTTTAAAATCTTCTACGCTATAGTTTTTTTCACACCCCACGACGAATAATAGAGCCGTGCATAATAAAATAATTTTTTTTCATTTTATCCCTCTTTAAATATCTTATCTGTTAATATCATCCCCCCAAATGAGGGTTGAATTTTCACACTGTATGAGAATACAGCCTCACTATCACTGACTTGCTTTCAAAGTGAACACTCTGAGTAAAATAACGCAAAGAAGAGCTCACAATAGCTATCATATGAGTTTGTCATAAAATACAATGAGAAGGGAAAGGGCCAAAACTGAACACAAATGACGAAATCAGAAGGCGCATTAATGCTTTTGTCCAACTGATTTCAAATAGTTACATTGCAATAGGCATCGCCCCTAGCCCTATAGAAAGCCTATGAGCATTATAATACTTAAGTCTCACGATCAATGGGTGACAAAGCCATAACAAAAAAGTATGAGCTCTTTTTACCTATTTGTATGTTGATTATTGTTCCCCCATCGAATGTTTAAATAGAAACGTTTTATGGTACATAGAAAACAATCAACAAGGCAAATCATTTTTACGAAGATTTCTTCGTGTAGAGTCTACTTGAAATCCATCCATCTTTTAGAAATCTGAATTTAGAAGCAGATAATTATGAAAGCTTTTCAAGGAATGCAACAGATTGATCACTTTTAAAGAAGTAAAAAACGTGATCCAATCCTGAAGATAAAATTCTGATGAAGAAAACTTTTGCTAGAAATTCTTTTAAGGCATTGTAAAATATTCTATCAGTTATATCAAACGTTATCCCATTTTGGGGGCTGTTCATTTTTCACTTTTTCAACTTCGCTCTAGAAATCCGTTTCTTGAGCGTTTTTTATCGTCTCACTTTCTCCTTCAAACACAAATACTCAAAAATGCTTTGCCACCAACAATGAAGTTTTCCTGCTTGTATAAAACACATAAGTAAAAATAGAAGAGCGATTTTGAGAGCAAACCTCCCTGAAAAAGGAAGTATCATCCATTTACTTCATAAACGAAAATAATCTCACGGTTTATTCAAATTTGCTCTATGGTTTGGTACAATTTTATTGATAAAGCTTTCTCTATAAAGATTTAAGTAAATATGTTCGTTAAAACCAATCACGGACTTGCAAAGGGGTTGTAAGATCCATTATCTCTCCGCCATTTTAAAGGTTCAGTGAAATCACTTGACCAAAGACCAATCTTGTTGCCACGTGCTTTTTCTTCCGCATGATGATACTGGGCTGGAATAGGATTTTTTCCCTCTTTTGAGAGTACCAACATACCTTCTGTAAGACCTGCCTCAGCTAAATCAACCCCTTGAACAAAACATTGCGCATAATAAACACCATTGTGCATCAAAGCCTGTTTACAGGATAAATCCTGCCCAAGTGTTTTGGTGACAAGCCAAGCCATTGTAACCACACCACAGGGCCATTCTTGATCATTTAATCTTGCTTTTTGACGGGGTGCACATGTGTCTACACCATAAAGATGAATATCACGGATGATATGTGATCGCCAAGATTGTGCAGAAGGCGTCAGTAATTTAAATGTAACCCCACTTGTAACAGAGGCCTTACCATGAAAAACAACAGCATTATTTGCAACATCGTTTAATGAAACACTCTTCTGCAAATCGAGATCTGATTCATTTTTTTCTAATTGCTGTTTGGTGATAAATTTACCCAACTTTTTTTCTTCTCGATAGAGATCGACAATATCTTGTATATCTTGCGTCTCAAATGTCTTAAGAATGCTGAAATCCATTTTATCTTTATATTGGCTTAATCCCCACACTATGGAACCCATAATGTAAACAATAACAATCAATTTAAATAGCATTTCTTAACACGCTCGCTCAAAAAATTCATTGTTTTTCTATCCTTTCACATTATTTATCAGCAATCCCCTTGTTTTTAAAGAAAAAATTCAAATATCTGTGTTGCATATTAACTACACTTTGTAAAGAATAATATTCCTTCTTGCATTGTTTTAATATTGTTGTTTTTGCAAACGAGTACAACTTAAAATTGCCATTTTCATGTAGCACAATCTCAATTTGAAAAGACTTCTGTCTCTTTAAGAAGAAGAGCTTGAGAGTGAACAGATCCACGATCAAGGCTTTTAAAACAAACAAATGAGGAGAATTAAACTGTCATCAAATGACAACACTCTCCAGTTTGTTAGAGGCAATGGAATGTCGACATATGAACAAATATTATTTGTTAAAGAGAGGTAAAATGACAGATAATAGATTCCAAAACATCATTTTTATCGTGACCATGCTGCTTTTTACGGCAGTTTTTGTATCTGATCTTTCTTATGCTGCTCCTGCTGCTAGTGGAGGTGGTTTCGGGAATCTTGATGGTGTTTTAGGCAACATTGTCGCAATGATGACGGGTGCAACGGCAAAGCTTATTGCAATTATATGTGTTGCTGCTGTGGGGATTGGTTGGATGTACGGCTTTATTGACTTACGCAAAGCAGCTTACTGTGTTCTGGGGATTGCTATTGTTTTTGGTGCCCCTGCTCTCGTTGGTAAATTAGCGGGCACAACATAAATGAACGAAGATACTCTTTTCCTTGCCTGTACGCGCCCAGCCATGTTTGCTGGTGTTACAATGGAAGCGATGGCGCTTAATGTCATGGCGACATCCATTCTTTTCATTTTGACCAGTGATTTTACCATGTTTGGTCTTGGGATTGGGATACACTTTATTTTGCGAGAAGTGACAAAGTATGATCACAACCAATTTCGCGTATTATTTGCATGGCTCAATACCCGAGGAAAACAAAAAAACCTCAACAGATGGGGAGGAGGTTCGACCTCCCCTTTACGCCTTATCCGCACTTATAAGGAACTAAGCTGAAGGAACGAAGCCGGTGAAACAGATGTCAATAATGAAACGGGAAACTTTGCCTGAAGAATATATTCCCTATATACGCTACATCAACCAACATGTCGTTGCTTTAAATTCACGTTGTTTAATGGTTGTGTTGGCTGTTGAGGGTATAAATTTTGACACTGCGGATATTGATCAATTAAATTCTTTACACAACCAATTAAACACCCTTTTAAAAAATATCGCAGACGAACGGCTTGCTTTATATTCTCACATCATCCGCCGCCGTGAAACGATATACCCAGAAGGTCATTTTCTTTCATCTTTTGCAACAACATTAGATGAAAAATATAAAAAGAAAATGGTTTCACAAGAACTGTATAGAAATGATTTGTTTATTTCACTGCTTTGGAATCCGGCAGCGGATAAAACAGAAAAGCTGGTTTCATTTTTTCAGCGCTTGAGCAAAGCGAAGAAAACACAATCTGAACCCGATGAGGAAGCTATTCGTAAACTCGAAGAGTTAAGTCAAGATCTTATGCAAGGTTTGGAAGAATATGAAGTCCGTCTGCTATCAATCTATGAACATGAAGGACTTTTATTTTCCGAACAAAGTGAATTTCTCCACCAGCTGGTAGGGGGAAGACGTGAGCGTATTCCTCTCACATTTGGAACTATTGCTTCAACAATTTACTCAGATCGTGTTATTTTTGGGAAAGAAATTATCGAAATTCGCCATGAAAGCAATGAACGCTTTGTGGGCATGTTTGGATGGAAAGAGTATCCTTCTAAAACACGCCCAGGTATGACTGATGGTCTGCTTACGGTGCCATTTGAATTCATTTTAACACAATCCTTTGTCTTTAAAAGTAAGGCAGCCGCCAGTGCGATTATGAGCCGCAAACAAAATCAAATGATCAATGCAGCTGATCGTGCTAGCTCACAAATCGATGCACTAGATGAAGCGCTAGATGATTTAGAATCAAACCGTTTTGTTTTGGGAGAACACCACATTTCTTTAGCTGTTTTTGCTGATCATCCCAAAATATTGTCTGAAAACTTATCAAAAGCACGTTCCCATTTAACCAATGGAGGAGCGGTGATTGCCAGAGAAGATTTAGGATTGGAAGCAGCATGGTGGGCACAGCTTCCTGGAAACTTTAGCTATCGGGCGCGTTCAGGCGCCATTACTAGCAGAAACTTTGCCGCTTTATCGCCTTTCCATTCTTTTCCCGTTGGCAAACTGAAAGATAATGTTTGGGGAGCTGCTGTCGCATTGCTAAAAACACAGGCTGGTTCACCTTACTATTTTAATTTTCATTATGGCGATCTTGGAAACACGTTTGTTTGTGGTCCATCGGGATCCGGTAAAACAGTGATTGTTAATTTTCTTCTTGCACAATTACAAAAACACAATCCAACAATGGTTTTTTTTGATAAAGATCAAGGAGCAGAGATTTTTGTACGGGCTGGAGGAGGGAAATACAAACCTTTAAAAAACGGGCAGCCCACGGGTATTGCTCCCTTAAAGGGCATGGAATACACCGAAAAAAATAAAATCTTTCTTCGTAATTGGATCTTAAAGCTGGTAAGCGCTGAAGGGCAAATCGTAACAGAAGAAGAGCGACAAGATATCGCCAAAGCTATTGATTCCTTAGAAAACTTACCCCCAACCCAGCGCTCTCTTGGTGCACTTCAACTGTTTTTTGACAACACATCCAAAGAAGGGATTGCCATACGGCTGCAACGCTGGATTAGAGGCAATGATTTAGGATGGGTTTTTGATAATGATCAAGATGATCTCAATTTAAATGCGCAATTCATTGGATATGACATGACCGATTTCTTAGACAATGAAGAAATTCGGCGTCCCTTAATGATGTATCTCTTTCACCGCATTCTTGATTTGATTGATGGGCGGCGCATCATTATTGTCGTTGATGAATTCTGGAAAGCTTTGGAAGATGATTCATTCAAAGCTTTTGCTCAAGATCGGCTAAAAACAATCCGTAAACAAAATGGCATGATGCTCTTTGCAACACAAAGCCCTAAAGATGCTTTGAACTCAACAATCGCGCACACAATTATTGAGCAGTGCCCCACTCAAATATTTTTTCCAAATCAAAAAGCAAATTATAATGATTATGTCGAAGCTTTCAAACTTACTGAGCGTGAATTTGAACTGATACAGTCAGAATTAAGCAGAGAATCCCGTCGTTTTCTCGTCAAACAGGGGCAAAGTTCCGTTGTTGCAGAACTTAACTTACGTGGAATGAATGATGAGATCGCCGTTTTAAGCGGCACAACAAAAAACATTGAACTCATGAATGAAATTATCAACGAATATGGAGCTGACCCTGACAAATGGCTGCCCATATTTTATCAAAGGAGAAAAAATCAATGAAAAAATATGGCTTAGTTACACTGTTATCTTTTTCTTTTATTTCTCATGCAATATCACAAACGACACCCGATGCGGAGGAATATTATAAACAAGCACTCGAGAACACACAAAAATTAGATGCTGCAAAATCAGAAACAGCTGAAACCATTTATAAAAGTGCAACAGATACTGCAAAAAAAATTAAAGAAATAAGTAATCAACTTGAAAATATTAAATCAAAACCAGACACAAAACCCGAAGAATTGCAAACCCTTCGACAAGAGATTCAAGTAAAGCTTTCTCTTCTTCAAGCAGATCTTCAAGTAAGTTCTTTAAAACTTCAGTCTCTCGATATGATTCAAGCAAGAGATACGAAAACAAAAGATGAATTACGTGAAGAAAAGGAACAACAAAAGCATAAACATCTTGAGGCACAATTAAAAGAAAAAGAAAAACAATTAAAAGAAAAACTTGAAAGTACGAATACAAATGTCAGACTTTAGTTTTTCTCCCTTTGAAAGCGTTTCTGGGTATATTTTAAAACCCTTAGATAATGTGATGGACACAACGGTGAGTGGGCTATCTTCTGCTATTTCAGCGCCCTTAAATCTCGCTGCAATCATTTTTATCTTTCTTTATGGCTATAATGTTATGACAGGTCGCGTTGCGCTTTCCATGCATAGTCTTCTCAATAATGTTGTTAAAATCGTTGTTGTTACAACAATGGCAACGAATGCGGATACATTTAATACTTACGTCAAGGATATTTTCTTCAAAGATTTATCCAACGCTATTGGGAATGCGCTTAACAGCAATCCTGCAAGCTCCAATGTTTTTGATTATATTTTGTTAAAGGCAAGTTCGCGCTATCAAGAAGTCTTATACAATGCTTGGTTTTTTGAAAAGATCATTGTGGGTCTTCTTGGTTCTATCATGCTTCTCGCGGTTATTCTTTTTTGTATAGGTGGTTTTATTGTGCAAATGTTTGCACAAGTTGCACTCGTCATGATTATAGGTCTTGGTCCTCTATTCATTAGTTTGTATTTGTTCAATGCAACGCGAAAATACTCCGATGCATGGATTACAACTTTGATCAATTTTACCATTTTACAAGTTCTCGTGATCATGCTTGGAACCATTATATGTCAAGTTATCCTACAGGTTCTCAAAGTTTCATATGAATCAATCTATGTTCTTTTCCCCCCTGTCATCGTCATTTCGATCATAGGGGTTATTATCTTCCGTGCGCTTCCCGGTATTGCAACAGCGCTGGCCTCTGGCGGACCATACTTTAACACTGCTGTCTCTTCAGGAGGACAGGTTTTCACAATGCTTGCCAATAGTGCAAGAGCGAGTGGGAATGCAATAAAAAGTGCCACTTTACAAATCTCAGGAGCTGCCGGTAAAGGTGCGGCAGGTGCGGCGGCAAAAGCAGGAAGATCCGGAGGTGGACGTGGTCGATTTTAAGATAAAGCACCTCTTTAAAAGAATAAGCATTTTTGTTTTTGCCTTGCGTGCGCCCTTTGGCGCACGCACCATGATCTTTTTCCATGAAAGATCTAGCATCTTGGGTCTTACAACAAAACCAATCAAAATCTTGCATCATATAAATTTGTAAAAATGTTCAGAATAAAGGCTCTCATGCATTGTATTCCAAGATATTTGTGAGTTCAAAAAATGAAACGAAAAATAACTTTTGTTATGGTCCTAACAATCGCTCTTACTGGTTGTGCCTCTTTGAGTGGCCCTAAAAAACCACCACGCTGTAATGGCAAACATACACGTGCTTTAAATAAAGATAAGTGGAATTGGGACAATAAAAACGTTGTCCACTCAGAAAAGAGCGTAAAGCCTGTTACCACTCCCATCATTCTCAATACTTTGGAAAGTGAAAAGGTAACAGCCAATTTGGCACTCAATTCAGCTTTATTAAAGCCGGTTATTCATGAAGCACGATCTGATAAAAAAGTGGAGGTTATGCGTGAAAAGTGATGCCCTTGAAGAATATATAAAAGAAGCGCGCTCATTTGACATTGATCGCATGCATAGCATGCGCGTGCGGATGAAAATTTCCATGGCTTTAACAGTGCTTTTGGGATTGATGACGATTGCGCTGGCTTTAGCTGTCGCAGCTTTGACGCCTTTGAAAACAGTAGAGCCTTTTGTTATCCGCGTTGATAACTCAACAGGCATTATTGATACTGTAAGCGCCCTAAAAGAATCCCCTAACGACTATGATGAAGCGATAACGCGTTATTTTGCCAGCCAATATGTTCGTGCTCGTGAAGGTTTTCAAGCATCCGAAGCAGAAAACAATTTTCGCTTAGTTTCTCTTTTATCTTCTCCAAAAGAACAAAACCGTTTTGCAAAATGGTACGCGGGCAATAATCCAGAAAGTCCGCAAAATATTTATCATAACATGATTGCTACGGTCACAATCAAATCAATCTCTTTTATAAGCAAAGATCTTATCCAAGTTCGTTACTATAAAACGATCAGAGACTTTAATGAAAAAGAAAATATTTCCCATTGGATTTCAATCTTAAATTTTTCCTACGTGAACGCACACATTTCAACGTCTGATCGTCTTATCAACCCTCTTGGTTTTCAAGTATCGGAATATAGATCTGATCCAGAGGTGATAAAATGATCAGACTTTTACAAACAATCTCTTTAATTTTTACGATCACTTTCAGCTTTCACACAGTTCTCTCACTTGCAGAAACAGCGCCTGTCAGTGCACGTAAAGATAACCGCATCAGATTTGTCAATTATGACCCCTACAACGTCGTACAAATCATTGGCTCCATTCGCTCTTCGGTTCAACTAGAATTTGCCGTTGATGAAGAAGTAACCTATGTAGGAATTGGAAATTCGGTTGCTTGGCAAGTTGCTCCGGCTGGACACTTTGTTTTTCTCAAACCACGTGAAGTCCAACCTGTGACCAATTTACAAATTGTCACAAGCCGCCAAGATGGAACACAACGCTCTTATCAATTCGAGCTACAAGTCCGTGAAGGTGATGTTTCAGCCGGCAATGAGACGTATTTCTTGGTAAAGTTTCGTTACCCAGAAGATGAAGCATTACGTAAGAAATTAGCCGAAGCAGAAAAAGAAAAACAACGTGAAGAAAACTTTGTCAATGATATTTTAAATATCCATGAAGATTTTGGACCACGCAATTGGGCTTATGAAGCCCAAGGCTCTTCCCTTATTGAACCCGCTTCTGTCTATGATAATGGGAAAACAACAACCTTTATCTTTTTAGGCAACATTGAAATCCCTGCCATTTACATTGTATCGCCTGATGGGCAAGAAGCGCTTATTCCCAAATCGATTAAAGGCAACAAAGTTATTGTTCATGCAACAGGTGCACAATTCACGTTACGACGTGGGAATGAAGTATTGTGCATCTTTAATAAAAGGTTCGTACCAGAAGGAATTAATCCTGAAACAGGTACGACATCACCATCTGTACAACGTAAAATGAACCTAGGAAGCAGCCATGAATAACACCGTGGATGAAAAAAGCATTAATGATCGCGATACAATAAAAAATGCTCAAGGGAAAAGTCAACAGAACAATGTGGGGAAAGCTATTGCTCTTATTATTCTTTTCAGTGTCTGTCTTTATTTAGCCTATTCAACACTTGTTACAGACAAAAAACAACCAATTGAATCTTCAAAAGAAGGAAACGTTATAAAACAAACAGAGCTTTTTCGCCCTGCAAAGCCTACCCCTCCCCCCTTTGAACAGCCTCAACGAAATAACGCTCTATTACCAAAAGTCGAGCTACCAACACCAAACATCAATCAATTAAATTCTGATAACTCACTGCTGGAAGCAGCACAACGTGCTCCTGTATTAGCTTATGCAAGTACACAACAAGGCAAAATAAATTCACAAACAAATAATGGTGTTTTGCCTCACCAACTTGAAAGCAAACCTGATGAAATAACACAACGTTTTAATCATCTTCTTAAACCCACAGTGCTTGAAGGTATTCGTGCTTCAACCCTTGGCAATCGAAACTACATCATCGCGATGGGAACGTCTATCCCTTGTATTTTAGAAACAGCCATCAACAGTGATCAACAAGGTTTTGCCAGTTGTATTGTTTCCAGAGATATCTTATCAGACAATGGTCGTGTTGTCCTTCTTGATAAAGGCACCCAAATTGTTGGTGAATATCGCGCCGGATTGAAAAAAGGCCAAACACGTCTCTTTGTACTATGGAATAGAGCAAAAACCCCCAATGGTATCATTATATCCTTAGCTTCACCGGCAACGGATGCTTTAGGGCGTTCTGGTATGGATGGAGATATTGATAACCATTGGCTTGAGAGGATTGGGTCTGCGCTTCTTGTATCACTAATAAAAGATGTAACACACTATGCCAATAAACGTTTATCAAAAAAACAGGAAAAAGAAGAAACTGAAACAGTCTCTTCAGGACAAAACATCGCAAACATTCTCGTAGAAAATTACGCCAATATTCCTCCAACATTATCCAAAAACCAAGGGGAAATGGTGAATATCTTTGTTGCCCGCGATTTAGATTTTTCCAGCGTTTATAAATTGAAAGTCATCGAAAACAAAAAACAGATTATCAATCGAGCTGTTTCAAGAAACTTTTACAAAAATTCGGCGGTAACTTTAGAATGAACTCAAACTTACATACCATGAGCGATGAAACCGTTGCGATTGTTCTCACAAAACTTGAACCCATCAGTACTTTTTTGAAAGATGATAGTCTCTTTGAAATTGTTATCAATCGTCCCTATCAAGTAATGACTGAAGGGTTTGATGGATGGAAAACAATAGAAGCTCCGGCTCTCTCTTTTAATGAGCTTATGGGGATTGCGAAAGTTGTCGCATCCTATTCCAAGCAAAACATATCGGACAAAAACCCAATATTATCTGCAACGCTACCAGGCAATGAGCGTATTCAAATTGTCATTCCGCCCGCTGTCGAAAAAGACACGATTAGTATGACAATTCGTAAACCGTCATCGCAGAGTTTTTCTCTCGAAGAGCTCGCAAATAAGGGCCTCTTCTCGCTATGTGAACGGGTATCTTTCACGCCCTTGCATGACTATCATTCTCGTTTTAACGAACTCAAAATCATCGAGCATAACTTAGCTCATGCCTACTGTAATAAAGACTTTGTCTCCTTTTTAAATCAAGCTGTAGAATGCCAAAAAAATATTTTAATTGCGGGAAAAACCGGTTCGGGTAAAACAACATTATCAAAAGCATTAATCGCAAAAATCCCTCAAGAAGAGCGTATTATCACCATCGAAGACACACAAGAATTGGTGATACCACACCCTAACCATGTCTCAATGTTCTATTCAAAAGATGGACAAGGCTTAGCCTCCGTTGGCCCCAAAGAGTTGCTTGAATCATCTTTACGGATGCGTCCTGATCGTATTCTTTTGCAAGAACTTCGAGATGGTACAGCCTTTTATTATATCCGCAATGTCAATTCAGGTCATCCAGGCTCCATTACAACGGTTCATGCCTCAACAGCCCTTGCAGCCTTTGAGCAGATGACCCTTTTGGTCAAAGAAAGTGAAGGCGGTGGTGATTTAGAGCGTGATGATATTCGAGGACTGTTGATTTCAATGATTGATATCATCATCCAATGCAAACGGATTGAAGGAAAATTTAAAGTCACAGAAATTTATTACGATCCCTTCAAACAACGAAACATCTTTGGAGGGGACTAAAGGAAGATCACACCGGCTGCCAAAGGCTCTTTTAAAGAAACGATTGCAAATAAAAGGAAAAATGCGTGAAAACCAAAGAAACAGAAAACAGAGAAAATCTTTTATCGATGACAGAAGAAGAATTGAAAAAACGCCGTGAAGCCGTTGAAGCAGCCATCAGCACCCATGCAATAGAGGGAATAGCGCTTCATTCCAAAACGTTGAAAATTTTAGAAGAATACGCAAAGGGGAATATTTCACTCGAGGAATTTAATACTCTTATGGACAACACGACATTATAAGGAAGCTACAATGCCAAAAGCAAAATTAAAAAAAACAGATGTGACATCCACAGTGCCTTCCCCTGAACATTATATGTATCCTAAAAGCAAAACATTAAAAAATAAATATGGAATAACAAACCTTGACGCTTTTACGGCAAGATGTGCGCATGATTCAGCAAAAGCGATGGTTAATCTGCGTGAAGCCCCCTTACCAGAAAAGTTTGATAGCTCCTATCTATGCCTTATTCATCAATGTCTATTTGAAAATACCTTTGAATGGGCTGGACAAACCCGCAATGTTCCCTTTACATTTGAAGATGGTACTACTGCCGTCGCTCCAGTAATGAAAAAAATAACAAATTTTGCAGTCGGTAGCGAATTACAAGAAGGTTTACAAAAATTAGATCAAACGCTTGCCGAAAAAAATAATTTGCAGGATTTATCATGCAAAGAATTTGCTTATGAAGCAGCCAAAATATTTGCCTCTCTCAACTATACACACCCCTTTAGAGAAGGCAACGGACGTACACAACGGATCTTTTTTGAAAATCTTGCCAAAGCCGCAGGGCATCAGCTTGATTTTTCACTGGTTACAAAAGAACGCATGTTGGTTGCTAGTGTTGCAGCAATACAAAATGACAATCTAGAACCAATGCAACATCTGTTTGACGATATCTCTAATCCCAATAAAATACCTCTTTTAAAGGAATTCATGAGCAACACGAAAGAACTTGGGCGTAGTGTGAATGATCGCCCTGTTATGGTCACAAAGGAAGGTGAAACCTACACGGGCACCTATAGAGGTGCTGGTCTTAACAGCTTTGCCTGCAATGTAAAAGGAGCTTACATTATCGGCAATAAAGAACATCTCACACCAGAACAACTCAAAACATTAAAACCCGGTGATAAATTTACCTTTACCGTTCCCGAAACAAAAGAGCTTGAAAGCATTCTTATTCCAGAAGAGAAATTAGCCCCTTTGACAAAAAATGAAACGGCCCAAATGGTTGCAGAAGATGCCTGTGTCCACGTAAGCCTAAAACAGGTCCAGAAACTGTCAAAAATTGTTTATGGTAATACAAAAACATTAGACAAACAGATGGTAGAAATCATCAAAAATCCAAGCTTAGGCCAACAGCTCGCCAACAAGATTGAAAGGGCACCGAGCTCTGTTTCTCGTCTTGCAGGTTTCAGTTTATGTGGACTACAAAATCAGGCACGTGCAAACGCTAAAAATCATATTGGTATGCTCTGTACTGCCGTTGCAAATTTCGCGTATGCTGTAAAATATGCTGAAAAGGAAATCACGCAAGAACATGCAACAGAACAAAGTCGCCTTGCAAAAACAATAGAAATGCCAAGTCAAAGCTTGCAAGATCTCTTCGCCTTGCCAAAAGAATTACAGCAGGAAGCTTTAGCAAAAAATCCTTTATGTCAAAAAGAGCTCAGCAACTTTGTAAAAAAGATCAACACCCGTCTTTCACCAAATGAACATAAAGCAGTTCAAAATAATGATTATGAAACACTGGCTCAAAGCATTGGTGTATCAGAAAATAAAGCCAAACAAATTACACAAATTATTAAGCAAACCAAAGAAGTACATCAGCAAGCACAAATATGCACAATGCGCCATTCCAAAGCATTCGCTATGGCCTGCTAAGAATGGATAAAACCTTCCTCCTTGATGAGAAAGGCTCATAAACGAAAACTGTTTGGCGTTATCTGCACCTTTGCAAAAAGAGATGAGAGTTAATATCACGTACCTGAAAAAGAGCATTTCGCAACATATTCTGATAGAATTGAGAGTAAAATACAATGAAATATACCAAAACACAAATGGTACTTATTTTAACACCAATCGCTTTAGGTGCTTTAACGATATTCCTTGTCCCTCATTTTTTACTGTTAATAACAAATGGACTAAAGAGCGATCAAATTTATTGGACTCTTCGTTCTGAGCCTTTATTAGTCTTAGCACTAACGGCTGCTGTTTCATTGTTGTATAGTCTGTCGCAAAAACTGCACTTACGTAAAATAATCACTTTTGTCTCCGTTGTTTTTTTTGGAACAACCGCTCTTTACTATATTGGTGGTGAAATAAAACGTTTAAGTCCCTATGTTGGCCAACAAGGAATAACGTGGAGCTATGCGCTTCAATTCATGGACCCCATGGTTGTCTTTGGCATCATCATTGGTGGTTTTCTTTCCATCATTCAATTCATAACAACCTCTCCACCTAAAAATAAGGTCAAGCGTGCAAAAAAAGGTGTTTTTGGTGAGGCCTCTTGGATGAATTTAAGAGAGGCAGCAAAAATCTTTCCTGCCAATGGGCAAATTGTTGTGGGTGAAAGATACCGTGTTGATCAAGATAATGTGTGCAAAATTCCCTTTGCGCCTGGCAATAAAACAACATGGGGAAAGGGTGGAACAGCCCCTTTGCTAACCTTTAATCTTGATTTTGGTTCAACTCATATGATCTTTTTTGCTGGTTCTGGTGGCTATAAAACCACAAGTACAGTAGTTCCTACGTGTTTAACCTATCCAGGGTCTATTGTTTGTCTTGATCCTTCAACAGAAGTTGCCCCAATGGTCAAATTTGCGCGTCAAAAGATGGGGAATAGAAATGTCATTGTTCTCGATCCCAATTCATTTTTAACAAAAAATTTTAATGTCATCGATTGGCTTTTAGACGACAGCGTACCACGCACACAACGCGAAGCGAATATTGTAAGCTTTTCCAAGTTGCTCCTTACAGATAAAAAATCAGACAATTCTTCAGCAGAATATTTCTCGACACAAGCCCATAATTTATTAACAGCTCTTCTTGCTCACGTTGTATTTTCTGATGAATATGAAGACAACGAGCGCAATTTAAAAACATTGCGTGGCATTCTCTCTCAATCAGAAACAGCTGTTGTTAATCAATTACGCATGATTCAAGAAACAACACCTTCTCCTTTTATTCGTGAAATGGTTGGTATTTTTACAGAAATGGCAGAACAAACCTTTTCAGGAGTCTATACAACCGCCTCAAAAGATACCCAATGGCTTTCTTTGTCCAATTACGCAGATCTTGTCTGCGGAGATGATTTTTTTTCCTCAGATATTGCAAATGGCAATACAGATGTTTTTCTCAATCTCCCCGCAAGCATTTTAAACAGTTATCCAGCTATTGGACGTGTAATTATTGGCGCCTTTCTCAATGCCATGGTTACAGCAGACGGTAACTATAAAAAGCGTGTTTTATTTGTCTTAGATGAAGTTGATCTTCTAGGCTATATGAATATTTTAGAAGAAGCACGCGATCGTGGACGTAAATACGGTACATCCTTAATGCTTTTTTATCAATCCTCTGGTCAGTTGGTCAATCACTTTGGAGAAGCCGGAGCACGCTCATGGTTTGAAAGCTGCTCTTTTGTCAGCTATGCTGCCATTAAAGACCTCCAAACAGCCAAAGACATTTCAGAACGCTGTGGCCAAATGACCGTTGAAGTCACCGGAACAAGCAAATCAAGAGGCTTATCCTTAGGAAAGAGTTCATACAACGTCAATTACCAACAAAGAGCCCTGATTTTACCCCATGAAGTTATTCAAGAAATGCGTCAAGATGAACAAATTATTCTTATGCAAGGACACCCCCCTTTGCGATGTGGTCGCGCCATTTATTTCAGAAGAAAAGAAATGTTAGCCGCAGCTGCAAAAAACCGCTTTGCCCCACAAAAGAAAAACTAACCTCCTATTATGAGATCTTGACTATGAAAAGAACAACCACAAAAACAACATAGATTTCTATTTTTTAAAAACCTGTTAACAAAAAGTTTTTGAACGCTTCCTCACACATATAAGGAAAACATGATAAAAAAATCCGTGTTTTTTCCTTTTTGTATTTTGTGTATCGTTTTACCAGCGCCCATCATCTTTATAAAAATACCACCCCCTCAAATCACCTATAACTAAACCAACATCTCCACTTGGGAAAGTCTGCAAATACATTCCTACAAAGCTTTTTGTGTATAATTTATCCCCTACAAACAACCAAAAACATTTCACAACGCTAATCCCCAATATCAAGACTTAAGAAAAACAAAAGATTGATCTTTGAGACAAGAACTCTCAAAACACCCACACTCAAGAACATCGATTTTTTCCCAAAAAACATTTAAGATATACATCAAAATGAATAAATCATTCTTATACAAGCTTTTCCCCCTTTACGATATCATAAAGTGTTCTATTTTAATGATAAAGCGCTGAAAAAGGCTTTTCTCCCAACCAAAGAAAGAGTTTTCTCTCTTATGGATCTTAGAACAGCGCAATACAATAAGAGCAACAATACAAAATAAAAAACATTTTGTTGCAAAAATACACAAACAAGATGTTCGTATGGCAAGATATTCATATGGAGCAGTAAGAAAAACATAATGGAGAAAAATTCTTGATAACTGCTTTTACCCATAGATTCACCAATCTGAGTACTGTGTATAAAAAGTACCAGCACCATCCGCTAACCAAGAGCGATCGCACCCGCCATATCCACGCCCCTCATCAAAGCGCTCTTGCAAACAACTTTGTTAAAGGAAAAAAACAACAATTTTAAGCAACATTTTTCTTTTTGACCTCTTCCTTACACCTCAAAGAACGAAGATTTTACCCAAAGTCAATTTGTAGAAAATTCATTTTCTAACTACTCATGGGATTCATATCAAGGCCCTCAATACCAGTATTTTACAGCACAAGGTAATAAACAAAGGAACCATCAGAAAAACTTTTCAAAAATAAATGAAAAAAGAAAATAGGCATGAAAACAATCATAACAGAACATTTTGCACCTCTTACACCAAAAACCTTTCAAAAGCATCACAAAACGATTGCTACAACTATCCATACACTGGAGGGAAAAGTGCTTCCTCTCATAACTACCAAAATCTCAAAAGAATACGCGAAGGGGAATTTTTCACATGCAGCGTTTAAGACGCTCATCAACCACCACCCTACCTACTTAGGAGAGATTATATGTTAGAGCAAAATTATCTATATAAAGGTACCCCAACACTCAAAAATAAATATGGCATAAAAGACCCCAAAAAACTGTATGAACGCTGTGCTCATGATACCGCCAGAGAAGCCGTCAATTTTCGCCACGAACCACTTCCACAAAAATTTGATGCTTCCTATCTAAAACTAATCCACTGGAGCCTCTTCCACAGAACTTTTGAATGGGCTGGAAAAACCCGCGATACATCCTTTACATTTGAAGACGGCACCACTGCCCATATGCCGGCGATGCGTCCCAAAGGTTATGAAGTTCCTTTTGCTATCGGACCGCAGATTCAAAAAGAACTAAAACAACTCGCAAAAACACTTAATGAGAAGAACAATTTAAAAGGTTTATCGCGCCAAGAATTTGCTGAAAATGCCGCAGAAGTTTTTATGGCGCTCGAGCACGCACATCCTTTCAGAAAAGGGAATGGGCGCGTCAATCGAATGTTTATGGAAAAACTTGGACAAGCCGCAGGACATACCATTGACTTTTCTTTCATCACAAAAGGACGCATGACAGCAGCTTGTATTGAAGCCGTGCAATATGGCAATCCCCAACCGATGAAAGATCTTTTTGAAGATATCACACATCCGCAAAAATCCCTTGTTTTAAAAGAATTCATCTCCCAAATGAGAAACGCGGGACTGGATGAAATTAACAATCGTGTTGTTGTTGCAACAAAAGAAGATGTAACCTACGAAGGCGTCTTTAGAGGTTTTTCAGCAGAAGGTTTTGTCATGGAAGTAGAGGGTGCTTTCGTAGTCGGCCACAAAGATGATCTCCCCCCAGAACTCGTCAAAACATTACAAAACGGTACTCGCCTCTGCTTTCAAAAAACCAACGTTCAAAATGTAAAAGAAATATTGATCCCAAAAGAAACATTAGAATCTCTCACCCATGAAGAGTTATTCACAAAGATTTCAAATGACGCTTATGTTGAAGCATGCCGAAAAGAAATCAAAAATTTATCAAAACTCGTTTATGGTAAAATCCACGCCTTAAATACAAAAATAGATATCTTAACGGCTGATCCAAGCTTAGGAAATCAATTTGCTGATGAAATTTTACAAAACCCTCAATCAATTTCTAAACTTGCAGGGAGAAAAATACTTGACATGAAAAGCCCAAATCGCAGACTGGCGGAACAAACTGCTCCACAACTCAGCCAAGCCCTTAAAAATTATGCCACAATAACACAACAAACAAAAGAAGAAATTTTAGAGCAACATCAAAGAGAACAAAATCGCCTGAGTCACGCTGTCGAAACACCTGGAAAAAATTTACAAAACCTTTTTGCCTTACCAAGAGAACAACAAAAGGAAGCTTTATTGCATTCTCCAACACTACGACAAGAACTCCATCACTTTTCGCGCCAACTACACAATCGTCTATCCTCAGAAGAGCGTAAAGCCATACAAGAAAAAGATCATACCAGACTAGCGTGCCTCCTTGGGACATCGGAAAGCAAAGCAAAAGAAATTGCGAATACTGTAAAGAACACCCAAGAAGCACAATGTCAAGCCCGCAGCTTGAAAGTTAGTCGCTCTTCATCGCTTGCTCTTACCGGCTAAAAACGCGTGAACTTTTGCCTTCCAACTAACTCTTAGCGCCAATCATTTTATCTCCATTACGCTCACCAATTGTTTTAAAATGGTACAAAAAATAGTCCTAAAAATGAATCCTTTAATTTGATGTAACTTATTGATAATATTTCATAAAAAAACTGTATAAAAGACATAAATGTCCACTATATATCAATATGAATAGCGCGAAATCTTTGGAGGTCATTTAATTTGATATCTTACCTTATCCTAAAGTTGTTATCAAAAAAGTGAGGAATGCGCCAAAGAGGTTTTCTAAAAATATTGAAAGGAAACAGCCATGAAAAAAAGTCACCCACAACCAGCCCCCCAGAACCCACAACCCCAGAGCCAAGACCCCCTCTATGCCAAGGTTAATAAACCACCCAAAGAACAGCGCAACCCACAACACTATACACTTCAACAACCACCAGAAACGGTCTTTGCTCCCAAAAAGCCACTTGACCAACAAAACCTAGGATCTCCTAATGTAGAAGACCTCTACGCAAAGGTTAATAAACCACCCAAAGAACAGCGCAACCAACAACAATACACACTTCAACAACCAGAAGAAACGATCTATGCTCCCCAACAGCCACTAGGAAATCCCTATGACAGACTTGGTGGAAGACCAAGTGATGGGCGACGCACCAACAGACTCGTAGACCCCTATAAAATAACGGACTTGGAAGCGCAAGGTTGGCAAACACCCTATGATACAATTGGTGGAGGAGCACAGGGTGGAGGACATCGCCAAGAACCGGAACATCTCTATGCAGAGCTTAACTTTGATGAACGTGGTGAGCCCTCTCCCCAAAGACCACTCGAATCTGTCTATACAACGGTTGGCATGGGGGCTGAAGGTAGGCAAGAGTCTGAACAACTAGAAAATCCTATCTACCAAGGCGTTGGAGGAGGAGCAACACCCCCTCCCAGAACCCAAAAAGATGTGGTTACAACAAGGCTTTTAAAAAACGTAGACTTTCAATATGGTGTAAGAGAAACGCAAGAGTGGTGCAGAGTTGTTTATGGTAACGAACATGCTTTGAATCAACAACTTGCTAAAATTCTTGACGATCCTCAAAGTGCAGAGCAAATCTTATGGGGCCTTGCAGAAAATCCTGAAAGCGCTGGTAAGCTTGCAGGTCACAAAATACTTGGTGTAAAGTCTCCAAGCCGCAGAGAAGCTGAAGAGAGTTTTTCTCCCCTTTGCTCAGCTCTTGAGAGGCATATACATACGGCAAAAAAGCTCCATAAACAGTTTACACGGGAGCATGAAAGAGAAAGAGGTCAAAGACAAGAAAGTCCAGAAAGAGAAGCAGAACACAGACACCACCATCATCATCGTCATGCAAGAGGACAAGAACAAAATAGTCCAGAGCACAGCCCACAAAGACAAAGACATGGAGAAAAAGGAATGGCTTTTGCCATGTAAGTGGACATAAACGTAAAAACAGATAGTTTTTGTTTTTCATTTAATCTTTTTTTCATAGAATCTCTTGGCGCAAATCATTTCATAGCGATTGCGCCAAGAGTTGTTTTAGAATGTTACAAAAAATAGTTCTAAAAGTGGATCCTGTAATTTATTGTAACTTATTGATAAAATTTCATAAAAAAACTGTATAAAAGACATAAATGTTCATTACATATCAATATTGAATAGCGCAAAATCTTTGGCGGTCATTCGGTTGGATATCTTCCTTTATATAAAAGTTATCAAAACTAAAAGTGGGGAATGCACCAAAGAGGTTTTCTAAAAATATTGAAAGGAAATATGTATGAAAAAACATCATCCACATCCTTCTGCAAATCCAGAAGCCCTCTATGCACAAGTTAAGAAACCAACCAGAGGAAACCAGCGCGGTCCAACCCCAGAAGAGGAAGTTACATACGCAACTGTTAGCAGTGTTTCTCCTTCAAGAGGGAGACATCCTGATCGGGGAAGAGAAAGTTCTGAAACCGATTACACAGAGGTTGCTCCCCCAAAACGCGAAGAAGAAGTTACATACGCAACTGTTAGCAGTGTTACCCCTTCAAGAGGGAGACATCCTGATCGGGGAAGAGAAAATCCTGAAACCGACTATACAATGGTTGCTCCACAACAAAGAGGAAGACCTTCATCTTCCCTCACAGCTGATCAAATAAGTGTCATACTTTTAAAAAATCCACAAGTTCAAGCATATGCACAAGAGGTCGTGCATTGGGGTACAACTGTTTATAACAGTGACACGCTTTTCCAACAGCACTTGCAAGACATACTTAAAGATCCCACTAAAGGAAAAGAGCTTTCAAATCAACTTGCTGAAAATCCTGAATCTATGCATAGGCTTGCTGGACGCTCCACACTTGGCTTAAAAAATCAAGCACGCAAAGCAGCTGAAGACGGTTTTAAACTGCTCGTTGATGCCATTGATGGTTATACGAAAGCTGTAGAAAATGCAATGGAACAGCTATTGCACACCCCTCTAGCGGAACAAAGACGCCATCAAGAAAATTCTCAGCAAGTTGAGAGACACCATCATCGTCATCATCATCACGCAAGAGGACAAAAACACAATAGTCCAGAGCACAGCCCTCAACGACAAAGACATGGAGAAAAAGGATTTTCTTATGCCATGTAAGGAGGCATAGACGTAAAAACAGATAGTTTTTGTTTTTCATGTAATTTTTTTTCAGTGAGTTTCTTGGCGCAAATCGTTTCATCGCGATTGCGCCAAGAATTGTTTTAGAATGTTACAAAAGATAGTCCTAAAAATGGCGCCTGTAATTCACGACAACTATTGATAACTTATTGATAATATTTCACAAAAAAACTGTATAAAAGACACAAATGTCCATTAAGCTGATTGCAAATAGCGCAGATCTTTGGAAACTCATTCAGCTCGATATTTCTTTTGTCTCAAAGCGATCCAAGCATAAAAGGCAAGAATGCACCAAAGAGGTTTTCTAAAACAATTTTTGAAAGGAAACATGCATGAAAAAAAACCACCCTCATCCTTTTCCATCCTCTTCAATACAAGAACTTATAAAGCTCTATGAACAAGCAGCGGCAGAGGTCTCAGGCGCAGCCCCCCTTCCTAAAGAAACGCCTTCAAAAAGCAAAAGACTGTCATCCATACCGGAAGAAGATGAGGAAAGACAATCTCTTTTAAGCGAAGAAACTGTATATGCATCAACAAATCCAACAGCTTCGTTAACAAGAGGCGGCTCTACCAAAAGGCAGCAAAAAACTGAAACGACACACGCAACAATTCCTTCACAAGTTACCCAAAGGACAACAAGAGTTCTCTCAGAGGAAGAAATCATTCAATTGCTTCCACACCATTCATTGGTTCGAACCTATCAAGAAGAAATCCAACGTTTATCCGCAAGTGCTTATGGCAACCCAAACATTTTGCAAGAAAAAATGCAAGAAATTCAAAGAAATCCAGCTGCAGGAGAAGAGCTCTCATGGCGCATGGCAGCCTATCCTGAAAGTATTGCTAAACTTCCAGGCACCAGCATGTTGGGCTTTAAAAATCAAGTGCGTAGACAAGCGGAAGAGAGTTATTCCACTCTCAGTATCACCATTGATTGTTATACAGAAGCTGTAAAACAGGCAAGAGAGAACCTCTTACAATCTCCAGAGCAAGAACTCAAAAACTATGAACGCTTTATGGGGAAGGAAGCCGTCGCTAAACTTCTACAAAAACCAGATCAACGTGAAAAAGCAACGCTTTCAGAAGTAGAAATTTCTACCCAAATTCACCAACATTCAAAAGTCAAAAGACACCATGCCCAAATCCAATATTGGTGCGGTGTTGTTTTTGGCAACAAAAACATTTTGCAATCACAAGTGGAAACACTTTTCCAAAACCCTGAAACAATAGAAGCACTCGCACAGCAACTTGTCGGAAATCCTCAATCTTTTCACAAGTACGCTGGTCGTAAATTTTGTGGCTTTAAAAATCAAGCACGCAGGCATGCTGAAGCTGGTCTTTCTCACCTCATTGACGCCACTGACAATTATGCAACGGCTGTAACACAAGTAAGAGAGAGCATTTCACAAACCGAGCAGATAAAACAAAAACACAATGAAGCATCTTCTGAGAGATCGCAAAACTTGCATCAACAACAAAGCGTCTCACAGTCTGCTCAACGCCCCGAGCCTTCAATAGTAACGCATGAAGAAGCAACAACCTCTACGCAACAAAGAGAAACAGATATTCGTCCTCGCAAAACTACCGCCCCAAAAGCGATGGCTTTTGCCAGCTAAACAGGACATAAGTTTTCACATTAAATCTAACATCTTGGCGCAACACAGAACAGGGGTGTTTGCGCCAAGAAAGAGAGAAAATTGATACAAAATTTATTTTTCCGTCCCTTAACCCAAACACTGGAGAAAACAATCTTTAGAAAATGATTATGATCTGAGCCAAGAAAGCCCCATCTTGTGAAACCATTCAGTTTGATATCTGCTCTCGTAAAGACCGAGTAAAAAAGCATAAAACAGAATAAAAACCAACGTACGTTTTTAAATAGTATTTAAAAACAATATTGGAAGAGTTTGAAAGGAACATGCATGAAAAAAAGAAATCCCTCCCCTTTTATCACCGAAATGATGGAAAAATTTCAACAACCGGCTGAACAATCCCCCACCAGAACCCCTCCTTCCCAAGTTTCTCAAAATTTGCCAAAACCAACTGTAGAAAAACGCCCAGAAAATTTATCACACCACCCAAAGGTTGCGCCACCGCCCCCCCCCCGCATGAGAGCAAACACTCAAACCAGCACAATGCCCTCCAGCGCTAAAATCCCCAGCACCAAAACCCAAGAGATACCTCCTCTACAAACAAAAGTAGCTCCGCCCAAACCCCCACGCACAAAAGAAAATCTACAACCCAGCTCACAAATCCAAGAACGCTCCTCTCCGCACACAAAAACGCCTCCACAAAGACCACCACGTGCAAAAGATAGAGAACAAAACAAAACAACAGCTCAAGAGAGAGAACTCCTCTATGCAACGCCTACTTCGCAAACACCCCCACGCATGAGGGAAAAAGCACAAACCGGCACAAAAATCCCCAGCTCACAAATCCAAGAAAACTCCTCTCCGCACACAAAAGCAGCTCCACAAAGACCACCACGTGCAAAAGATAGAGAACAAAACAAAACAACGGTTCAAGAGAGAGAACACCTCTATGCAACGCCTACTTCGCAAACATCGCCACGCATGAGAGACAGAGTGCAAAACGGTACAAAAATCCAAAATCCTGAAACATACGACCCAAGTGTTAGACCCAAAACACCATCACATATGAAAGTCAGACAGCAAAGCAGTTCATCATCACAAGACAGTGGAACATATGCCGTCCCTCCTTCAAGAAAACCGCTCCGTATGGGAAACAGAAAACAAAGCGATACTATCGTCCCAAAACCTGCCTCTCCACACACAGCAATTGAACAACCAAAACCGTCTCACAGACAAAAATCATCTATTAATACAATGGAAAGAGAGCTGTTACTCGTAGCATATCAAGAAGAAATACGATTTTTGTGCGAAAAGGTTTATGGCAACAGGCTTATTTTAGAAGAAAGAATAGAAGCAATCAAAGAAAACCCCAATATGGGAGAACAGCTCTTATGGGATATTACAGAACAGCCTAAGTCTATTTCTAAGCTTGCTGGTAGAAAAGTTCTCGGCATAAAAAATAACGCGCGCAAACAAGCTGAAGAAACTCTTCCTACCCTATGTGCTGCTATTAACGGTTATATGTATACTTCAAAATATACAAAAAGTGAAAATATTTCACAAGGTTTTCACACGGAACAACAACATCAGCGACAAGCACAAGAGAAAGATCCAATAAATCAACATTTACAAAATTCGCTCAATTCAGAAAAGAAAATAAAGCCTCTCTCAAATCAGGAAATTGCCCGCAGAGTTCAACAAGATCCATCGGTTCAATATGGTCAAAGAGAGATCCAATATTGGTGCCAAATTGTTTATGATGATCCATTTATTTTACAATATAGAATGGAAGATATGCACAAAATTCCAGAGATGGGAGAAGAGCTTGTATTTCAAATTGAAAAGGATTCTACATCTTTTGCTCCACTTGCTGGTAGAAAAACCCTTGGCATAAAAAACGGAGCACGCAAAGCCGCTGAAGAAAATATCCCTACCCTTTGTACCGCCATTAAGGACTATGCTGATACAATAAAACAGTTAAGAGAAACCATTGTGCAAAACCATCAGGCAGAACAACAAAAACGTTATCAACCACCTACCGATCTCGATAAAAAATTACAAAAGCAGCAAAGCTTATCGCAGCCCCCGAAGCTGCCTGAACGCTCAACAGCAAAGCGGCATAAAGAGGTTACAGAAACTTCTAGACAAGAAGACCAGCCGCATATTCGACAGCGCAGAGCCGAAGCATCAAAAGCTATAGCTTTGTCGTGATAAATCTCCTAATTGTTGGCTTTTTATCCAAAACTTTGGTGCAATTATCTTGCCAAGATTGCATCAAAGACGGTGTGTGAAATACAGAAAACTTTGAATAAGACACCCCATTATTTTACAGAATTCATTGATAAAATTTCACGATAATACTTCAAAATTATAAACTTTAACTTTGTTCCATGCGAATAAGGTCAATTTTTTCAATCATTCAAATAGGCATTCTTCTTTGAAGAAAACGCTATGAAAATAACATAAGGCAAAAAATGTAAACAAAGAAGATTTCAAAAAATAATGTTACCATTTGAAAGGAAATATGCATGAAAGAAAACACAGAACATTGTGCCTCCTCTACACAGGAAGAATTGCAAGAACAACACTCTGTAATTAATGCAGCCATTTCAAAGCAAATCAATGAAGAAGCGCAAAATTTTTTCTACCCCAATAGCAAAGTGCTTAAAAATAAATACCGCATCAAAGATAAAGAAATATTAAAAGAATGCTGTTCTAATGATGTAAAAAAAGAAATGATAAAACTGCATCAAGAACCTCTACCAGAGCAGTTTAATGCCTCTTATCTAAAATATCTTCATCAACGCCTCTTTTCCCGTGCATTTGAATGGGCCGGACAAACACGCGAAGAGCCTTTTACATTTGAAGATGGTACTGTTGCTTCTATGCCCATTTTGAAAAGAAAAGAATTTACAAAACCTTTTGCGATTGGCAGAAAAATACAGAAGGGACTAGAAAAGTTAGATAAAACGCTTTCTGAAAAGAATAATTTACAAGGCTTAACGCGCGAAGAATTCGTTGAACAAGCCGCTGGAATAATGATAGATTTGCACCACTTGCATCCTTTCAGAGAGGGCAATAGGCGCACAAAGAGACTGTTTGTTGAAAAACTCGCTCAAGCAGCAGGACATGAGCTAGACTTTTCTCTTGTGAGCAAAAAACGTAAAGACTTTGTCCGCGCCGCTGCCATGGAACATGGCGATCCAGAGCCTATGAAGCATCTGCTTGAGGATATCTCAAATCCAGAAAAATTGCTCATTTTACAAGAATTTACCAACTCTATGAGAGAGCTTGGATTGGATGAAAAAAATTATTATCTCACTGTCGTCGCAAAAGAAGGAGAAACCTATCATGGTACCTACAGAGGCAGTGGACCCAATGGCTTCATGCTTGATGCCAACGGGACTTTCATCTTAGGAAATAAAAAATATCTCACCCCAGAGCAAATACAGACATTAAAAATCGGTGACGCCCTCTCCTTTACAGCGCCCAAAACTCAAAACCCAGAAAAAAACATTGCTTCCAGAAAAAAAAGAGCCGTTCTCACAAACGATGAAATAACTGAAAAGAGCAAAGACAACGCATCCATTCAAACAAAGAAAAAAGAAAAAGCCCATTTTTCACCATGGAGTGCCCCTCATGCTTTACATGACAGCATTGAAGTTATGCCCGAAAATTTGCAAGAACAAGAACAAATGACCAAACCAATTGCTCAATCTTCTTCCTCTATGAGGCAAATGCAAAAAGATTTCCAAAAAAACATTTTACAGACCAGCAATACAGCGACAAATAATCCAATATCTGTCCAAATGACAAAGGAAAAACGCTCTGATCATCAAGAAAGAATGAAACAGCCCCCAAAAAAAGCAATGGCATACTGGGACACTGGTACAAAAAAAAACGGACACCGTCCCTCTCACCTTACAGGAGAAATTATCCTCATCGCCTCAAACCGAAGAAAATAAGACAATGTACCGTAATTTCTTTTGCCCTAATAGTATCACCTTAAAAAATAAATATGGAATAAACGACTATAAAAAATTAAAAGTGCAATGTGCCCATGATACAACAAAAGCAATCATTCATCTACGCCAAGAAGCGCCACCGCAAAAACTAACTTCCACATATCTCCAATATATTCATCACACCCTATTTAAAAATACTTTTGAATGGGCCGGACAAACACGCGAAAAACCATTTACATTTGAAGATGGTACCGTTGCTTATATGCCAATGATGAAAAAAGCTGGGATTTCTTTTGCCTCAGCAAAACAGATACAAGAGGGACTAGAAAATTTAGATAAAATACTTGCTGAAACGAATAGTTTAAAAGGCTTAACCCGCGAAACATTTATTGAACATGTCACTGAAATGTTGATACAGCTCAACTATACGCATCCCTTCAGAGAAGGTAATGGACGCACACAACGAATGTTTTTTGAAAAACTTGGGCAAGTTGCTGGCCACACACTCGACTTTTCTCTTGTAACAGAAAAACGCATGAATCTTGCCAGCATTGCATCGCTAAAACATAACGATAAAGAAGAGATGAAGCATCTGCTTGAGGATATCTCAAATCCAGAAAAAATACTTATTTTAAAAGAATTCATGGACAATATGAAACATATCGGATTTGAGAGTCTTCATAATCATCTTATTATAACAGCAAAAGAAGGTCATACCTATAAAGGCTTCTACAGAGGCAGTGGACCCAATGGCTTCATGCTTGATGCCAACGGGATTTTCATCTTGGGAAATAAAAAAGATCTCACCCCAGAGCAAATACAGACATTAAAAATCGGTGACGCCCTCTCCTTTACAGCACCAAAAATTCAAAACCAGCAAGAAGTGCTTATCCCCGCACAAACAATAGCCCCCCTTACCAGCAATGAAATTGCCACAAGGATAAAAAACAACGCATCCATTCAAGCAAGAAGAAAAGAAATAGAAACTTTGTGCCAAATCATTTATGGCAATCGTCATATTTTGCAGGAAAGAATTGAGATGATCCATGAAAATCATACTGAAGGAGAACAGCTCACCTATCAAATTACCACCTCTCCCCAATCTATTTCTAAGCTTTCTGGTAGCAATGTATTTGGCATAAAAAACAACGCGCGTGCCCATGCTGAAGCAAATATTTTGCCCCTCTGTAGAGCCATTGATCGTTATATCAATATTTTTAAACAAACAGAAAGAGACATTCTCCATACCCATCATGAAAAACAAAGGCGGTGTGAACAGTCGGTAAAAATTCCTGAGGCTTGGATGAAAAATCTCTTTTCCTTGTCAAAAGCACAACAGCAAGAAACTTTATCAAACTCTCCTGAATTAAGGGGGGAGATAAGGACTTATATCAAAAAAATCAATGAGCGCTTATCCTCAAGCGAGCATGAAGCTATAAAGGAAAATAATCCTGAAAAACTTGCGAAGAGTCTTGGTACATCAACCGTTAAAGCAAAAGAGATTATGGAAATAATCAAGCAGATAAAAGAGATAGAACAGCATATACAACCCATGTATTTTTATAACCATAAATTCGATGAGCGCTTAGCACCAAACCAGTATCAATCTATCCAGCATCAATCTATAAAGAAAAATAATGAAAAAAAATGTTCCAACACTCTCGATAAAGAAGCAATTAAAGTGCAAAAAATGACAGAAAACGTCAATCAGAGTCCTAAAAGACAAGAAAATATTCAACCTCACAAAACAGAGCACGCAAAAGCGATGGCAATGAATATCTAAAAGGTTCATAAACTTTAACTTTTTTACCCTCTCTGGTGAAAATGATAGCCTTTACCCCCCCCTGCCTTCATCGGCAAATCAATCGACCTCAACGAGAATGGAAACCATGAGAGAGCAATTTTATCTTATTTTCTCAGATTTTATCCTCATCAACTGTGAAAAGAAACCTAAACAGGAAAAATAAAAGGATCAATCATTTTTGAAAATGATAATGAATCACTTTCATTACCTGTCGTGCTAAAAACAGACAAAATGCTGTTGAAAGATCACGTCTTCCTATCCTTTTGTTTATGTAATCTCTAAAACGAAAAGGCAGCCAAATTTGGAGAGAACATAAAGCCGTAAAAGTGAAAACCAATCACCAGCTTTACCATCCCCTTTTAGCTCAACCTTACGACTTTTTAAAACATCTAAAGCGCTGTTTTTTAAATAATGGAAATTGCACATTGTTTCATGCTTTTATTTTATTTGCGTTCTTTAAATAGGGTCATGCCCCTCACGTAAAACAGTACGGTATTGGGTTGCATTATTCACGACATCAAAACATAAAGAGAAATTATCATTATATATCCTTATATGTCCCTTAAAACTGTTATGATATTTCTCCCATATTTCAGTTTGAAAAAGAAATTTTAATTATTTTATGGCAACAATAAAAATTTTAATGCAACAGTAAACAAGGAGCATAAAAAAGTCTTCAAGCACCATTGTTGACAGAGAGATAAACACCGTCGTAAAACGCTTTCCAAAAGTATCCTTGATTAGGATAGAGATCAGATTTTTACGATTTAAAACGGTTTATTTCTCCTGTCATCGCTTCTCTTTTACAACAAAGTTGATATATCTTTATGACATTGATTAAAAAAATTGCAACAGTTGCTTCCGGAACCCTTATGAGCCGTATTTTTGGCTTCGTACGCGAAATGCTTATGGCAGCAGCCCTAGGGACAGGTCCTGTTTCTGATGCCTTTAACGCTGCTTTTCGTTTTCCCAACACATTTCGTCGTTTTTTTGCTGAAGGTGCCTTTAACGCTGCTTTCATTCCTCTTTTTGCAAAAAAAATCACTGAAGAAGGTCACGAAACGGCATGCAAATTTGCAGAAGAAGTCTTTGGCGTTCTCTTTTCGCTGCTCTTACTGTTAACGATTGCGATGGAACTGAGTATGCCTTTTTTGGTACGAACCATTATTGCCCCAGGTTTTACCGAAGATGCAACAAAATTTAACGCTACCATTCACTTTACTGCAATCATGTTTCCCTATTTAACCTGCATGTCGCTTGCTGCCATGATGGGGGGCATGCTTAATGCTCTGCGACGCTATTTTATTGCCGCCATTGCCCCACTCTTTTTAAACATTATTCTGATTGGTGTGCTTGCCTATGCTTGGATCTATAAACTTGACGCTTGGCATATCGGCTTAAATCTCTCTTGGGGTGTATTAGCAGCAGGGCTTCTTCAACTCACCTTAATTGCCCTTGCTTTGCGTCAAAGTGGAATGAAAATTTCCTTCCGCCAGCCCCATTTAAGTCCTAATGTTCGCAAGCTATTAACTTTAGCATTCCCAGCAGCCATTACGGGTGGCATCACACAAATCAATTTGCTCATTAATACCAACATTGCTTCTAGCCAATCGGGTGCTGTCTCTTCTTTGATGTACGCTGATCGTCTTTACCAATTGCCTTTAGGCGTAATCGCCATTGCCGTTGCAACCGTTCTTTTACCAGAATTAACACGCGCTTTGCGGAGCAAAAAGCATAAAGAAACCCACCATTTACAAAATCGCTCTATTGAATTAACATTGTTGTTAACACTTCCAGCATCCATTGCTTTTTTGCTGCTCTCCACTCCCATTGTCAGTTTGCTCTTTGAGCGAGGACAATTTACCAGTCAATCAACACACCATGTTGCACAATTACTAGAACTTTATGGATTAGGACTTCCAGCTTTTGTTCTTATTAAGGTCTTTATTCCTAATTTTTTTGCCCATGAAGATACCAAAACACCGATGATTTTTACAGGTATTTGCGTTTTCATCAATATCAGTCTCGCCTTAACATTATTTCCTATTCTATCTGCACGAGGCATTGTTATTGCTGAAATTACCTCTGGATGGGCCAACACACTGTTGCTGTGGAGTGTCCTTATCAAACGCGGTTATTGGAAATACGACTTCCAACTGATAAAGCGAATATTATGTCTCATGATGGCAACTCTTTTGAGTGCACTAGCCCTCTATTACGGATTGAATGTGTGTGTTTTTTTGTCTTTTCCTTTATCCTCACAAGCATCATTTTTCTTGCGCGCGATCACCTTAGCTGGGATCATGATTGGCATATTTTTGATCTATTTTAGTGCCTATTTTTTATTCAACACCCGTTCCTTTTTTCACACGCTTAAAAATTTGAAAAAACGCTCATAATATCTATACTTTGTCAAAAACAATAAAATGAATAACCTTAATTGAAGAAAGAGCACTCCTATGGATACCTTCACACCACTTGTCTTTTCCGGCGTACAACCGAGTGGTCATTTACATCTTGGCAATTATCTTGGAGCCATTCAGCGTTGGGTTGAACTGCAAAACTCTCATCACTGCCTCTATTGTGTTGTGGATATGCATGCGCTCACAGTCAACCCAGATCCCCTTACTTTACGCGAATCCACCAAAACAGTGACAGCAGCCTTTTTAGCCTCCGGTATTGATCCTCAAAAACACATTATTTTTAACCAATCACGTGTTTTTCAACATGCTGAACTCGCCTGGATTTTTAATTGTGTTGCCCGTATTGGCTGGCTTCAACGCATGACACAATTTAAAGATAAAGCAGGAAAAGATCGCGAAAAAGCATCCCTAGGGCTTTTTGCCTATCCCACTTTGATGGCCGCTGATATTTTAGTCTATCGTGCAACGCATGTTCCAGTAGGCGAAGATCAAAAACAGCATGTTGAACTCACACGCGATATTGCACAAAAATTTAACAACGACTATGCACAGCGTATTGCCGAATTAAATTTTGGTATCTCTATGCAAACAGATGAAGAAAAAAGACAAGGCTTTTTTCCCCTCCCAGAGGCGCTTATTGGAACAACAGCCACACGCGTTATGTCTTTGCGCGATGGGACGAAAAAAATGTCAAAATCAGATCCTTCAGATTTTTCACGCATTAATTTGACCGATGATGCTGATCTTATCGCAAAAAAAATACGCAAAGCCAAAACGGATTCGGCTCCTCTTCCCGATACCCTCACCGCTTTAAAAGAACGACCAGAAGTGGACAACCTGCTTGGTATTTATGCTGCCTTTGCCAAAGTTAGCAAAGAAAAGATTCTTTTAGAATTTTCTGGTCAACAATTTTCGCATTTTAAAACAGCTCTAGCCGACCTTGTTGTCCATAAGCTTGCCCCTATAACAGAAGAATTACGTCGACTTCATCAAGAAAGTGATTATATCGACTCTGTTTTGCATGATGGCGCTAAACGTGCTAGTATGCTCGCAGAAGAAAATATGAAAAAAATTCGTGAAATTATTGGATTTTTGCACGATACATAAAAATAATAAAACTAAAAACTGTAGAGAGCAAAAAAATCGTTTGTACAAAATAGAGAAAGTGCATGATTTCCAAACCCAAAAATCCGAAAAAAGAACCAAAGAAAAAAAACTTAGTCATTATCGATGAAACACCAGAGTGTCGGCGTGCCGTTGCGTTTGCCGCACAACATGCCCAAAACACCAGTAGAACATTGGTATTACTTTGTGTCGTTGATAGTGTAGAATTTCAACATTTTCTGGGTGTAAACAACGTTATGCGCACAGAATCAAAGCAAAGTGCTCATAAAATATTAGGAGACATTGCCAGTGAAGTCCGCACCACCCATGCGCTTGAAACAGAAATAGTGGTGCGTGAAGGAAAAAAAATTGATGAGATTTCCAAACTGATCGACGAAGATAAAAGGATTGCACTAATTGTTTTAGCAGCCAGTGGACATACAGAAGGACCAGGACCCCTTGTTCAATTAATCGGGAATAAAGGAACAGCTTTTTCAATCCCTGTCATTGTTATTCCTAGCAATCTTGCCGATGAAGATATTAGATCTATTGCCTAAAAAATATAATATTCTACAATGTAAGATCTTCCCAATCCTTCATTATAAAAGGAGAATCTATGTTTATTCAAACTGAAACCACCCCAAACCCTGCAACTCTTAAATTCTTGCCAGGACGCGTGGTTCTTTCTGAGGGCGTATTAGAATTTCGTGACCCTGAAGAGGCAGCTAAAAACTCACCTTTGGCGGCTAAACTGTTTAATATTCCCAATATCAATGGTGTTTTTTTAGGCTATGATTTTATCACCGTAAGCAAAAAAGAAGGGGAATGGCAACATCTCAAGCCCGTCATTTTAGGCACAATCATGGAACATTTTCTATCCAATGAGCCAGTGATCACCACCAACGCTACAACACAAGCACAAACCCATGCCCTTAACGAAGAATTTTATGACGAAAAAGATGCTGATATTGTCTTAACCATTAAAGATCTGCTTGAAACGCGTATCCGCCCAGCGGTTGCCAATGATGGTGGAGACATTACTTTTCGCGGATTTGAAAATGGTATTGTTTATCTCAATATGCGGGGCTCCTGCGCTGGATGTCCCTCTTCAACGGCAACTCTCAAACATGGTATTGAAAACCTTTTACGTCATTTTATCCCTGAAGTTTTAGGCGTTGAAGCCATGCCACAATAAATATTGACCTCAATAGATAAAATAACCACACCGATTGCCCCTCTTCAACAGCGCTCAAACATGGAATGTAAAGATCTTACGTCATTTTATTCCTGAAATTTTAGAAGTAAGCTATGCAGCCATAAAGATAGAGTACTGTTAAAAAAATCTGTCCAATAATGATACCTTCACTCACCTTTCACCTCCACATATGCCTTAAAAAGATTTCAAAGCCCCCTTTAAGAAGCATAAGTTATTTCAACAAACCAATCGTACACAGAAGTACAATGCATGGGTGTGCACTTTAAATTTATTTTGTTTTATAATCTTGTCATGCAATTTTAACGAGGAAAACACGACCTCGTTACAAAAAAAGAAAACCCAAAAAAGAAAACATTGTAAGATAGAGTGCTCATTTGCTCTATCTTTCTCAGTGCTTCCAACGACAAATCACGCAAAATACTCCTTGTAGCAAGCCGGCACCATCATCATATCTGCCAGCCCCTAATGATGCGACAGCTCTTTCATTAAGACGATTCATAAGAGTCATTTTAATCCTTTCTTTCCTCATTTTTACCCACACACCAGCCCCGCTTGTGGTGTGCAAGCAAGTGATTTTAATTGATTCAACATGGAACAGATTTGAAATGAGAGAATCCCACGTTATTCGGGGTTCTAATTCAATATGAATAACGCTAATTTACTATTATAAATCAATATGTTGTTTCAGCCACTTGACAAAGATCACATTTTGCAACTTGCAATGAGAATTCTGACATTCTTCTTATTTCAATTCTGTTTTTATTGCATCAATCAAAATCGTCCGCTTACACAGCACAAACTGGATAATAACAAAAACTATTTTTAATAGCTCTTATGTACACTTTTATAAGAGACTGTTGCAGTACTAAGAGCTGGAAAATGCATGGCAATAAGACCTTATCAAGATCATAGCGTCCTTTTTCCATTCTTAAAATCAAGAATTCCCCCCCTATCATTTTCAATCTCATTTCCATAAACATGACGCAAAAATATAACTACCTGTAAAAAATAAATACATTGAAGCCAGATCTATTATGGTTGTTTGAAAAATTATCTGATACAAAAAATGAGAATATTTTTTCAATTCAGCAGGAATAAGTTTGTCTACTTTACGGTATTGTTCTTCTCATAAAGCGCATACTTTTATTGTTGCTTGTGAGTCAACATCCAGTCCCCCATACCGCATATTAAAAGAAAAAGACAGAGTCGCTATTTCTCTGCGATACATGGCTTTGCAATAAAGGAAAACATATTGCTTCTATCTGATTGGTGTAATCTATGAAACAAGAAAAGAAGCCACTGGAGGAAAATATGCCCAATTAGAGAAGAATGTAAAAATAGAAAACCAACGAAATCCAAAAACAATTGCAAGAGGACAAATGCTTAAACTTTTTTCACAAACTCCGACTTTAAACTCATCTGACCAATCCCTGGAATTTTGCAATCAATATTATGATCTCCATCCACCAAGCGAATATTCTTTACCTTAGTACCACCTTTTAAAACAGATGAAGCGCCTTTTACTTTCAGATCTTTTATCACCATAACGGTATCTCCGTTTGTTAAAATCTGACCATTGGCATCATAAACAGTATTGACAAGAACCGTATCATCGTTTTTTTGCGGCCATTCATGTGCGCATTCAGGACACACAAAATTTTCACCATCTTCATAAGTATAAAGACAATCACAACGAGGACATTTGGGATATTGGGTCATAAATTCCCCTTATTAAAAGAAAAATCATTCATTATGACTGGTCATAAAGCAAGAAGTGCTTATTGTCCATATTTTAGAAAAACATTTCCCTTTGTTTCAATCCTCATCTGCCAACTGTGTTCATGAATGCTATCATCACACACCATACATGAGTTTATAAAAATGATTGATCATTATATAACTTAAATGAGCGCCCGCATATCATAAAATTTACTCACTTCATTCTCTCTAATAAATTAATCAAAATCATTTTCTTATACATCAGCAATGCAATTAACGAATGGATAAAAAACTATTAGAAAAGGAACATCTCTGAATAAAAACGCTTCCAAAGAGCTAAAAACTGAGAAACAAGAAAATGATAGCCTCAACTTGACCTTTTATTTAAGTAAAGCATTCATAATGTTAGAGAACAAACTAATTTATGATCATAGTTAATGGTTTTGTATATTGAATGAGAGCCGATAAATAAGCTGAGTTTCTCTCAACCCCTTTTACATTGAAACAACCAAAGCCTTTTGCTTGCATGTTACAAGTAGGAAAATCCGTGTAAAACGATTATCCAAATACTAAACACTCTCAAATATAAGAGCCAACATTGAAAGCGGGCAAAGTGAATGATGGTGCCGTCTTACTCTCTCATAAGCGTAAAAATGGTGCTGCTCAATAGATGGATGGCCGGTTATCCCTTTCAAAGCAACACGCATAAGATGCGTTTTTAGCGTCTTGAGAGAGAAGCTTCTTTAAAACAAACATATGAAATGTGCAACAATGATCGTATTTTATTTTGCATGAGAAACATTCCCCTATTAAACAAAAATTTCTATCAAGCCATTGAGCAAACCCATTGGACATAAATTCCCCGATTATGCTCGATTATAATTTCCTACAGCATTCGGTTTTAAGAAGCCCGCAGTTTTAGGAATCCGATTGATATGGAAAGGTGGAAAAAACAAGTCTCGCCTAAAAATAGAGTTAAGCTCTGGCTTATGCACATAAAATCACGCCCCTAAAATCACATCCATGTGATCAATCATCATACCTTTACAAAAAAACATTCCAATGATCTTAGGTGATAATATCAGGACGATCTCGCCCCAATGCTTGTTGTATGTTTAACAGTTTTAGTGCCACCTGTTGCAAAGGTTGGAGAACTTCTTGCGGATTAAAATTGTGTTTGCGCGGATCACTTTCATACTGTTCAAAATAAAGTCGTAAAGTAGCACCTAGCGTCCCTGTTCCCGACAAACGAACCACCAACCGTGTTCCATTCTCGAAAAAAATACGGATACCTTGCCGCGTGCTAACGCTCTGATCAACAGGATCATGATATGTAAAATCATCTGCTTTTTTGACGAAAAATCCAGCAATTTCAGTTCCTGCATGTGGTAAGTGCGCACGCAAATGCTCTAGTAATGCCAAAGCTTTATCTGCTTCGACTTCTTCATAATCATGCCGTAACGTGTAAAAACGCCCATAGGTGGACCAATGCTGTTGAACAATTTGTGCGACAGTTTTTTCTGTTACCGCTAAAAGATTTAACCAAAATAGGACAGCCCATAAACCATCTTTTTCGCGGATGTGATGAGAGCCCGTTCCAAAGCTTTCTTCACCACAAAAGGTTACTTTCCCCGCATCCAAAAGGGTTCCAAAAAACTTCCATCCCGTTGGCGTTTCAAAAAAGTTTAATCCGTGTTTTTCCGCAACTAAATCAGCAGCACGCCCCGTTGGCATAGAACGCGCTATCCCCACAACACCTTTTCGATATCCTTTAATAAGGTGTGCATGTTCAGCCATAATAGCCAAAGAATCCGAAGGCGAGACAAATTGCCCACGACCAATAATGAGGTTACGATCTCCATCACCATCAGAGGCTGCGCCAAGATCTGGTCCTTGCTCTGACATCAATAAATCATAAAGAGCCTTGGCATAAACCAAATTGGGATCTGGATGACCGCCTCCAAAATCTGGCAAAGGAATACCATTAACCACTGTCCCTTCAGAAAATCCTAAGCATTTTTCAAAAATTTCATGAGCATAAGGCCCTGTTACCGCATGCATGGCATCAAACCGTAAAGTAAGACCTCGAGCAACGGCCTTAGCAATACAGTCAAAATCAAAAAGCTCTTGCATCAAAGCAACATAATCAGCGACAGGATCGATAATATCAATCCGCATGGCTCCCATAAAGACCGTACCTTGCCTATCTAAATCAATATCTGGTGCTTCAAGAATTTTATAAAAGGAAAGACGTTGCGATGTTGCAAAAATAGCATCACATAAAGAATTAGGAGCCGGTCCACCATTGGAGACATTGTATTTGATACCACAATCTCCCTCTGGACCACCAGGATTATGGCTTGCAGAAAGAATAAGTCCACCATGGGCATGAGTTTTACGAATAAGATGCGAAACAGCAGGTGTAGAAAGAATACCGCCCCTTCCCATTTTAACACAAAAAACACCATGCGCCGCCGCCATCTTCAACACAATCTGAAGAAGAGTACGATTAAAAGTGCGCCCATCCCCCCCAAGAATCAACATTTTTCCTTCAAGAGGCCCAATGTTATCAAAAAGAGACTGTATAAAGTTTTCTACATAATGGGGTTGTTGAAAAACAGACACTTTTTTGCGCAAACCAGACGTTCCCGGTTTTTGCCCCTCAAAAGCCGTGGTTAAAACTGTCTTTATGGTCATATCAATACCTTTATATGATTTTCTATAATTTTAAGGTGAAGAGTATCCAAAGTCGACCATTAATTCTACTTGACGGAAGTGTGAAATATTTGCACACTCGTTAGAAGTAAGAATTTTTAAAGAAGCCCTTTTGTTTAAAACGCTTTTTGCCATATGTTTTTAAATACGAAGGCTGTTTTAAAACAAAATTTTCGTAAAAGAATACAGGAGCATCATGATGATGAAAAAAACAGTTCCCAATGTAACATTCCACACACGCGTACGCGATGAATCAATGGCTGGAGACAATCCTTATCGGTGGCAAGAAGTTAACAGCGATGCTTACTTTAAAGGAAAGCGTGTTATTCTTTTTTCTCTTCCTGGAGCTTTTACCCCTACTTGCTCAACCTTTCAGCTGCCTGATTTTGAAAAACTCTATGATGAATTTAAACAAGCGGGTATTGATGAAATTTATTGCCTTTCCGTCAATGATGCTTTTGTCATGAATGCTTGGGGAAAAGCACAAAATATCAAAAACGTGAAATTAATTCCCGATGGCTCTGGTGAATTCACACGCAAAATGGGTATGCTGGTTGCAAAAGACAATGTTGGTTTCGGCATGCGATCATGGCGCTATGCAGCTGTTATTAATGATGGTGTGGTTGAACAATGGTTCGAAGAAGCAGGTTTTTCAGATAATTGTGCAACAGATCCTTATGAAGTTTCTTCACCACAACATGTTTTAGAAGCCTTGAAAAGCTAATTCCCCCAATCGTCTATTTAAACAAAATTTTACGACACAAATTTCCTGAGGAGGAAGATTTGTGTCGTTTACTTTTTACAACATCTATTCGTGAAAACAGACACGATAAGTTGATTGTGCGCCTTCTGTGAGAAAATATTACAGCAATAATTTTTTCAATAAATATTTCATGCTTTAACGGCTTTGAAAAAACTTGAAAAATTGCTGATGAAAAATCTTTACCCGTTGTGGGGCTAAAAAATCAAAGAGTTAAAAGCTGTTGCACGCTATCAAAAAATGGGGATGCAATTGCCAAATGCGCAAATTCATGCAAAACTCTCTCAGAAACATCAAGGACTAACGTATTGATGAAATATGCAAGATCAATGCTAAATTTCTCATACTGAGAAAAACTTTGTATCGAACAATACTTTGATTTATAAAGATAATTTATAATTTTGCATATTGAATGAGAGGAGCCGAATATCATAAAATTGTTTTATTTTATCCCTTCTTATATTGAATCCCTTAAAACTATTTTCTTGCTCATTAGCAAGTGGGATTGGCATATGAATAAACGATTAAAAAGAGTAAAAATACCTCTCGTAAACGCGCCAAAATACAAGAGCTATGAACATCATTACTGCAAAGTTTACAAAAGTATCAAGAAAGAAAATACAGATCAAACATTTGTTTGAAGAGGTGCACAGTTCAAATTAACTTATGTCTCATAAAAAGAAGAAAATATGGCATAAAAACTGCTCTGCATAAAGAACCATTCATGGAGAATATTAAATCAAAACAGATCCCGCAAACATTCCAATTCACATACCATAAACAAACTCATTGCTGTTCTCATAGCCATTTATTCTAAGCTTTTCTTTTTCTCTAAGAGAAAAACGGTTAAAGGAGTTGTTTATTCGGGTATTCTACCGTAAAGTGTGCTTCTATCTCTTCCTCTTCATCGAACTCAAAATCTTCATCACATTCAGGAAGACCAAAAATATCTGGATTGATGAAATAACAATCTTTTTTTGTCCCCTTCGCTACAATTTTATTCTTTTCTAATTCTTTGATACCTTCTTTAAAACTTTCAAAATTAAGATATTCTGGTTCTTGAATTGAAAGATCACAAGTCAAAAATTCCTCAAGAATATCATGATCCAATGTTATCTGATCAAACCATAAATCCACATCATCCCCCTCATCTAACATTTTCCCTACCTGCCACAACATCACAAAAAATGCTTTCATACCACTAAATGATAGCCCAAAAATCATACGCCGACATGACGAGGCGCCTGAAAAGGTAATTTGCGGAAGATCTTCAAATCCGAAATTTGAAGGAGGAAGTTTAAATGACTTTCCAATATTCTCAGGTCTTTCAAGAATAAAGGGATTTCGTTCATAGAGCAGAGTAAAATCATATTGGACCATTTTCATTTCTCCATTAAAGAGTTGATTTTATGAAATAATACATATTATCAGTAAGTTACCATTATGGCAGCTTACAATTCATCCAAACATGCTCCTGTAAAAAATTGTTCGATTTAAGTCATTCCATTGTTTTTTGAAGCTTAAAAAGTCTTTTAGGATAAAACGCTCTAGTTCTCCCTCCTTTTGCAATAAGACTAGATTTTGTAATGTCCAAGAAGAGAACATTAAAGGATTTGATGCTCATAGATGAGAATTCAAAGATGAAGCCAATATGAACTTGTCAATATTTTTATAAACTTTTGCAGAAGCGTTACGTGAAACCCTTTAATTTTCTCAGAGTTTTTTCTTCGTTAAAATTTTTTTGCTCATTTTAACGCATTATCATCGCATCCTCAGAAGGGCACATTTTATAGCAAATAGCGCTTATTTACCTCTTTAAAAATCTCTCTTTTATTCCGCACGCACTCCAAAAACTCGATTTTGAACGCGTGCGTCAGCACGTGTAAACGAGCAAAGTACAAATTTAAAAAATTGAGTTTCAAATTTCCAAAATATTTCGAACAATCACTTGTATAAAGACTTTTACCATTATCATTTTTGAGCTGCTAAAATATCCTGTACCGTTTTGACCAATTGATCTTCATCAACCGTCACTTGTGCTGGTCGACTTTCACGCCATGTTTGATTATCCTTAATTTCATGAGATAACCGCGCCCCTTCAATCAAATCTTTGATCTGTATTTTTCCACTCTCACGTTCTTGTGAGCCTTGGATAACCACACAAGGCGCTTGGCGTCGATCTGCATATTTCATCTGCGCTTTTATCCCCGATGCCCCCAAATAGAGCTCAGCACGAATTCCGGCACCACGCAACTGCATCACCATTTTTTGATAACCAGCAACCGCCTCTGGCTCTTTATCCATCATCAGCACAACAACCGGCCCTGTTGACTCTTTCATAGGCAACTTTCCAAGATTTTGCAAAGCAGCGATCAAGCGTGAGACCCCGATTGAAAAACCTGTTGCTGGAATGTTTTCACCACGAAAGCGTGCCACCAATCCATCATAGCGCCCACCACCACCAACGGAGCCAAAAACAACTTTCTGCCCATCATCATTGAAAACATCAAAAAGCAACGTAGCCTCAAAAACAGGACCTGTATAATAATCCAGTCCACGCACCACCGATGGATCAATCTTGATACGATTCTGAATGCCATTTGCGACAAAAATTGCTTGCATTTCCTCAAGCTCACGAATTCCCTCACGCCCTTGAACATGATCACCAACCACTTCTTTAAGAACCTCAAGCGTTTCTTCTGCTGTTTCAGCTCCAGCAACAGTTAAGGTAAGAATACACTCAATCTCTTTATCCTTAAGCTCCGCCCCTTTTGTAAAGTCACCACTTTCATCCAAACGCCCTTTTCCCAAAAGCAAACGCACCCCTTCAGAACCAAATTTATCCAGTTTATCAATTGCTCTTAAGACAGTTAAGCGCTTTTCAGCCTGCTCATTTCCCCCCAAACCAATTTTCTCTAAAACGCAATCGAGAATTTTTCTGTTGTTCAGACGAATGGCATATTCATGATGCTGAAACCCTAGTTTTTCCAAACTATCGGCTGCCATCATACAAATTTCGGCATCAGCTGCTACCGTTGGTGTTCCAACAATATCCGCATCAAACTGCATAAATTGCCGAAACCGCCCTGGACCTGGTTTTTCATTGCGAAAAACAAAGCCAAGACGATAACTGCGATAAGGCTTTGGCAAAACTTCAAAATTCTCGGCAAAATAACGAGCAAGAGGCGCGGTAAGATCATAGCGCAAAGACATCCATTGCTCATCATCATCTTGTAGCGAAAAAACGCCCGCATTTGGACGATCTGAATCCGGTAAAAACTTACCCAGCACATCTGTATATTCAAAAATTGGAGTTTCTAGTGCTTCAAAACCGTAAAGTTCATAAACTTCACGAATTTGCGCAATCATTGTTTCAGTTGCATACAACTGTGCACTTGTACGATCCACAAAACCACGGGGTAAACGGGCTTTGGTTTTTTCTTGTTTTGATGACATGTTTTTCTCTAACAACAATATATATATATATTCACCGATAACGTGTGTCTATCTTATAGAAACAAACGCTGCAATAACTTTATCAACTGGAAACTGGTAACAATATGCATAAGCTTTTGCTTTTGAAGGATGTAAACCTTTACCCTTAAGGCAATCTACTGAAAATATTTGTACTTTCAATAGGAACATAGCCTCCCGCTCAACATGAAATGCCCGCTTAACATTCAATGAAAAGACATCTGTGCTTTTTGAACGAAACCACAAAGCAACTGTTGATTCTGGATAAATCGGAAACATCCCCCTCAAAAGCCCTCCCTCTCAAAATTCTTCAGATTTATTACAGATGCAAAAATCCTCAAGACATCAGTGTGCTTTGCGCTTGTTCTGCAAAATGATTGATAACATTTTTTAAATCAACAATATTTCGTCCAACATCTGTAATAGAGCGTGATACAGAGGGAATAACATTCTGCCAAAGTCTTTGTGGAAATTGATTTGCTAATTGTGTCATTGTTCCACCTTGGGCGCCAATACCCGGAACGAGAAACAGACTATTGTTTAACTGCTCGATTGTGTCTTTTGATTCAGATCCTAATGTCGCTCCTATAACCGCACCTATGGGACCAATATTATGATGGAGAACCGGAGACTGAGAATTATAATCACAAATACACTGTGCTAGATGAAGAGAGAGTGTCTGATCTCCAATAAGCGCATTTCGTATTTGTTTCCCCTCTGGATTAGAAGACTGAACAACCACAAAAACTCCTGCTCCTGTTTCTTCTGCAACCTTTATCAGAGGAAGAAGAGCATCAAAACCCAAAAAAGGATTAACTGTGATGGCATCAGCTTTGAACGCACTGCTTGGACCCAGCCAAGCTTTACCATAGGCTTCAGCAGTAGAGCCAATATCTCCCCTCTTTACATCCGCCAGAACCAATATGCCTTGTTCGTGTGCATTTTCAATCAGTTCTTTGAGAGCTTGAAGACCTTCCACACCATATAATTCAAAAAATGCGACTTGCGGCTTTATAATCCCCACTTTACCCACAACCGCTGTTAAGAGGATATCACAAAAATCTTTTAGACCTTTATAATCAAAGCTTAGTTTCCACGATTGCAAAACTTTATGGCTCGGATCAAAGCCAATACAAAGAGGTCCATAGATTTCACGATTTTTAAAAAAAGTTGAACGAAACATTTTATATCCTAACAAGGTCTCTCTTTAAACTTTTTGATACAATCAAAAAGAAAACCATTTGTCAAAAGAATACAATAGCGAAAACACAAAGAAAGAGCTCTCTATACAAAATGTGCTTTTATTTATGAAACATAAATATATTCCCATTCGTAACGCTTATCATATGTTTATCGACCAAGACGTTGTCATGAGATAAAAAATCAAATTTATGAAAGAATATAAACAAAAAAGCATCCATATTATTATGACCCCATAAAGCCCTATAGGCGTACCTTGTCGTTTTCACACCCTTTTTTATGATCAACAAAAACTCTCTATGAACGCGTTTTAAACAAAAGTTTCAAAAGAAAATGCCCCACCATGATGATCTCGATCTTAACTTTAGATCTTTCCTATTCCTTTTTAGCGGCTCTTTATCTCTTTTGGAACATAATTTGCAAAAAGGCATTGTATCTCCAGCATATTCAAGGAGATAAAACATGGAAACTCGCATTCC
>NZ_JBHIPV010000012.1:0-39889 GCF_042196165.1 Bartonella sp. AP20NXHL
TCTTCCCATGATCAACGTGACCAATCGTACCAATATTAACATGCGGTTTTGTTCGTTCAAACTTGCTCTTCGCCATTTGAGCTCTCCATTTTCCGTCCAAGCCAAGGACTAAGTTAAAAATTAATTACCAACCTGAAATTACGCGTATTTCTTTTGAATCTCCAAAGCAACAGCCGAAGGTACAGGCTCGTAATGATCAAACTGCATTGTATACTGCGCACGCCCCTGACTCATAGAGCGAAGAGTATTCACATAACCAAACATATTCGCCAAAGGAACCATTGCATTCACAACCGTTGCAATGCCGCGCGCTTCAGTTCCTGAAATCTGTCCCCGACGAGAATTGAGATCACCAATAACATCACCAACATAATCATCTGGTGTAACAACTTCCACCTTCATGATCGGTTCAAGAAGCTGTGCACCAGCCTTCTTTGCCCCATCACGAAAAGCCGCACGAGCCGCAATCTCAAAAGCCAAAACCGAAGAATCAACATCGTGATAACCACCATCAATGAGAGTCGCTTTTACACCAAGCATAGGAAAGCCCGCAAGAGGACCTGACCCCATAACACTCTCAATCCCCTTTTGGACGCCGGGAATATATTCTTTAGGAACAGCACCACCAACAATCTTTGACTCAAAAATAAAGTCATCACCATCATGAGGCTCAAAAACAATTTTCACACGAGCAAATTGACCGGCACCACCCGATTGCTTCTTATGCGTATAATCAATTTCCGCCATTTTAGTAATTGACTCACGATAAGCAACTTGAGGCTGCCCAACATTTGCTTCAACCTTAAACTCACGCCGCATACGGTCAACAATAATATCAAGATGAAGCTCACCCATTCCAGCTATAATAGTCTGACCAGATTCCTCATCCGATTTAACACGAAATGAAGGATCTTCGGCCGCTAGACGGTTAAGAGCAATACCCATTTTTTCTTGATCTGCTTTTGTTTTCGGTTCAATTGCAATCTCAATAACAGGCTCTGGAAATTCCATCCTCTCCAAAATAACAGGCTTCAAAGGATCACAAAGAGTATCCCCAGTTGTCGTCTCCTTAAGTCCTGCAAGAGCAACAATATCACCAGCAAATGCTTCTTCAATATCCTCACGAGAATTTGAATGCATTTGAAGCATACGCCCCAAACGCTCTTTCTTCTTTTTCACAGTATTCTCAAGAGAAATACCTTTCTGAACTTTACCTGAGTAAATACGACAAAACGTCAATGAACCAACAAAAGGATCATTCATAATTTTAAAAGCAAGCATAGATAGCGGAGCATCATCAGAAGATTCGCGTGTTGTCTCAGCCTCAGTCTTTACATCAATACCCTTAATCGCCGGAATATCAACTGGAGAAGGAAGATAGGAAACAACAGCATCCAAAAGTGGCTGAACCCCCTTGTTTTTAAAAGCCGTACCACAAAGAACCGGATGAAACTGAACTTCTACTGTCCCCCTACGAATGAGAGAAACAAGCTGCTCGTTGGTTGGCATAACACCCTCTAAATAAGCCTCTGTCGCTGCTTCATCAACCTCCACAGCCATCTCAATCAATTTCTCGCGATATTCTTCAGCTTTCTCCTTTAAATCAGAGGGAATTTCACTTATCACCGCCGAGGCACCAATAGAACCATCCCACTTTAAAGCCTTCATTTCTACAAGATCAACAACACCTTCAAAGTCATTTTCAGCGCCAATCGGCAACTGCAAAACAAGCGCTTTAGCACCCAACCGAGAACCAACCATCTCCACACTACGATAAAAGTCAGCTCCTATTTTGTCCATTTTATTAACAAAAACCATACGAGGCACGCGATATTTCTCAGCTTGCCGCCAAACAGTTTCCGTCTGAGGCTCCACACCAGCATTTGCATCCAACAAAGCTATTGCGCCATCAAGAACACGCAAAGAGCGCTCAACTTCAATGGTAAAATCAACATGCCCTGGCGTATCAATAATATTAAAGCGACGCTTCCGACCGTCCTGCCCTTCCCAAAACGTCGTTGTTGCAGCAGACGTAATCGTAATACCGCGCTCCTGCTCCTGCTCCATCCAATCCATCGTAGAAGCACCATCATGGGTCTCGCCAATTTTATGATTCTTACCGGTATAGAACAGAATACGTTCAGTCATCGTAGTCTTACCAGCATCAATATGCGCCATAATACCAAAATTACGATAATCTTCAATTTTATATTCGCGAGCCATTATATTTGCCTTGTTTAAAACTTCTACCAGCGATAGTGAGAAAAAGCACGATTAGCTTCAGCCATACGATGAACATCTTCACGCTTTTTCACGGCAGAACCACGATTATTAGCCGCATCCATCAATTCACCAGATAAACGCTCAACCATCGTCGTTTCATTTCGACCACGCGCCGCCGCAATCAACCAACGAATAGCAAGAGCCTGACGACGATCAGGACGAACATCAATCGGAACTTGATAAGTAGCACCACCAACACGGCGTGAACGAACCTCAATATGAGGAGCAACATTCTCTAAGGCCCGATGAAATAGAGCCACAGGATCTGTTTTTACTCTTTTTTCTACAGAATCGAGTGCACCATAAACAATACGCTCTGCAACTGATTTTTTACCATCAAACATAATGGCATTCATAAATTTCATAATAACCAAATCACCAAATTTTGGATCTGGATTAATCTCACGCTTTTCTGCTCTATGACGACGGGACATTGGCTTTGTCTCTCAATATTATTTTGGACGCTTTGCGCCATACTTTGAACGACGCTGTTTACGATTCTTGACACCCTGGGTATCAAGCAAACCACGAATAATGTGATAACGAACTCCTGGCAAATCTTTTACACGACCACCACGAATCATCACAACAGAGTGCTCTTGAAGATTATGTCCCTCTCCAGGAATATAACCAATCACCTCAAATCCATTCGTCAAGCGAATTTTAGCAACTTTACGAAGAGCAGAATTAGGTTTCTTCGGCGTTGTTGTATAAACACGCGTACAAACACCACGCTTCTGCGGATTCGACTGCAGAGCAGGAACCTTATTACGTTTAACTGGCGCCACACGCGGCTTACGAATCAACTGGTTTACGGTAGGCATGCAACCTTCCTCTTTTTGATCTATATTCTTCTCACCCAATCGGGCTTTTCTATTTTCATTTCCATCCACCCCAACAGAATCGGAACAGATATTTAAGTCTACACACAAAATCGGGCACACCTGCAAAAAACAGTTTACCCGACCATAAGCAGAGAAGGCAGTAGCCTTTTGCACTAGGATTTACTTTTAATCTTCTTAACACCTGTGAATAATCTTCCGGTTCATATCCAAAGCACCTGATTACACCCACATCGGCTATATCCATGCTCTAATAGCGAGAACACGTACATTCGTCAAGAACTAAACAGCAGAAAGTTTTTAAAAATGAAAATAAATTAAATTTTAAAGCTTTAAATTTGCTTTTACCGCTACTCTTGATAAATCAATTTACCATAAGTAATATCCCTATAAATAAAAAAGTAGCGATATGACTGTAGCAAAACATAAATGCAGTAAATTGAATTGCATATTTGATACCTAATGATGAGCGCCATGAAAATAGCAACGTGGAATATTGCCGGGATAAAAGCACGACATGAAACATTATGTCAATGGCTGCAGCAAAGCCAGCCGGACATAGTCTGTTTACAGGAAATTAAAAGTATTGATGAAAATTTTCCACGCGATGCAATTGAAAGTTTAGGTTACCATATAGAAACACACGGACAAAAAAGTTTTAATGGCGTTGCGATTCTCTCTAAAAAAACACCAGATGAAGTGATCCGTCGATTACCAGGCAATGATAATGATAAACAAACACGTTACATTGAAGCAGTTTATTCAACAAACAAAGGTGTTGTTCGTGTTGCATCTCTCTATTTGCCAAATGGGAATCCTATTGAGAGTGAAAAATATTCCTATAAGATAGAATGGATGGAAAGATTATATACACATGCAAAATCATTGCTTGCGTATGAAGAACCCCTTATTCTAGCGGGTGATTATAATGTCATCCCCGCTCCATTAGATGCAAAAAAACCTCAAGAATGGTATCAAGATGCCTTATTTCTTGGAGAAACAAGAAAAGCATTCCAACGTATTCTTCATTTAGGTTTTTATGATGCTATCCGGAATGTCACCGATACTCCCTCCTTCAGTTTTTGGGATTTTCAGGCAGGTGCCTGGCCTAAGAATAATGGGATTCGCATTGATCATTTATTATTATCACCAGAAGCTGTTGATCAACTAATTTGCGCTCATAGCCAAGCAGAAGTAAGGGGATATCAAAAACCATCCGACCACGTTCCTGTTTGGATTCACCTTAATATCAATTAAGAAAGTACAATCCTCATTTCATGAGACAACAAAAAAAATCCACTCAAAAATAATAACTATGCTACAGCATATAAACAGTATATCTTAAGCAACTAAAATAAAAATAAATGAATGGAGGACATAAATGAAGAAATCATTGTTAATGCTTATTGCAGCAACGGCCATTGGATTCTCAAGTTTCGCACATGCTGAACATGATACTCTTGAAAAAATAAAACGAACAGGGGAAATTACTTTAGGTGTCCGTGAATCATCTGGTTTAGCCTACGCCCTTGGTAATAATAAATATGTAGGTTTTCATACAGAAATGGCAGAACGGATCATTGATGATATCTCAAAAAAAATTGGTAAACCAATTAAAATTCATTATCTTCCCATCACTTCTCAAAATAGAATTCCTCTCTTAAAAAATAAAACCTATGATTTTGAGTGCGGCTCAACAACACATGATCTTGCCCGCAGTAAAGAAGCAGCATTTGCTTATACGACATACATTGAGGAGGTTCGGATTGCTGTAAAGAAAAATTCTAACATTAAATCTCTTGAGGATTTAAATGGAAAAACAGTTGCAACGACCACCGGTACAACATCTGTTCAACTTATTCGTAAAAATAAACGTGCAAAAAACATTCAGTTTAAAGTTTTAAAGGGGAAAGATCACGGAGATAGTTTTTTGTTATTAGAATCTGGTAAGGCAGATGCTTTTGTCATGGACGCTTCAATTCTTGCTGGACATATTGCTAAATCAAAGAATCCATCTGATTATGTCATTCTTGATACTGTACTTTCAGTCGAACCTATTGCCTGTATGCTCAGATTAAATGACAAAAAATTTGAACAAACAATCAACGATAGTATCGTACGTCAGATTAAAGATGAATCACTGGAAAAGCTTTATAATAAGTGGTTTATGAAACCGATCCCACCTGCTAACACTGTTATGAACCTTCCCTTGTCAAAACAAACAAGATATGCTTGGGATCACCCAAATAATAAACCTCGAGAAAGCTACGCAGAAAAAGATTTATAGAATTTAATAAAAAAGAACCACACTCTTTTGAAATTGAGTGTGGTTTATATTTTAATTCACTTTTTAATAAATTTGGCCTATGTAGATGCGCTTGGTTTATTGCCCTATTTGTGAATGACTAATTTGAGGGAATATCAATTAATGGACTTTTCTTTCCTTTGTAGAGATGACCTTACTCAAACATTGGTAACAGGATGCTTGGGGACTCCCGGCGTGAGCCATACCTATTTAGATACACTTCTCGATGGCTTTAAAAATACGGTTATATTGTCTATCACTTCACTTATATTAGCTGTATTGTGTGGTGTTGTTATAGGAACAATGCGCACTTTACCTAAAACATCCATAACCAATTATATATTTCGCACTATCGGTACTATTTGGGTAGAGATTATGCGTAATATTCCCCTCCTTGTACAAGTGTTTTTGTGGTATTTTGTTGTTCCGAAGATTTATCCACCAGCGATGAAATTTTCCCCCATTCTCTTAATAACATGCGCATTGGGATTCTTTACATCTGCACGCATTGCAGAACAGGTTCGTTCAGGCATTGAAGCGATTCCTTCTGGACAACGCTATGCTGCTATGGCAATGGGGTTTACAACTTATCAAAGTTATCGCTATATTATACTACCACGTGCTATACGTGCAATTATGCCACCTCTTACTTCAGAAGCAATGGGCATTGTGAAAAATTCGTCTATAGCATTCGCCGTTTCAATAAATGAGCTCATGCAATTTCAATACCAAGCAATTGAAGAGGTAAGCCATGTTTACGAAAATTATTTACTTGTTACGGCTCTTTATATTCTAATAGCCTTATTCGTATTCATTGTGATGACAGTCATTGAACAAATACTCAAAATTCCTAATTTTCAAACAAAGGGAAATTGAATATGATGAATTTCATAAGCTCTCAGTTTGGACTTTATTCTCCTTTCAATTTTTCCGACTTTGATTTTTCCTTTTTTACCTTTGATGTATTTCGTTCTTACATTTTATCAGGTTTACTCTTTAGCGTTTTTCTAACTCTTTTTGCAACGGTGTTGGGGTTTGTTTTCGGTACGCTTCTAGCAATGATGCGCCTTTCTTCCATAAAACTTCTTTCTTGGTTTGCAATAGGTTACATAACAGCTATGCGTTCAATACCACTTGTGATGGTTATCTTATGGTTTTTCGTGCTTCTACCTTTTTTAACCGGTATATCCATCGGTGCAAATAAATCAGCACTCATTACCTTTACCGCATTTGAAACGGCTTATTTTGCTGAGATTATGCGTGCTGGAATCAATTCAGTTCCGCAAGGACAAAAATATGCAGGACAAGCTCTTGGAATGACATATTGGCAAAGTATGTACATTGTCATTCTTCCTCAAGCCTTTAGAGATATGCTTCCAGTCTTTTTAACACAAGTTATTATCCTTTTTCAGGATACAACCCTTGTTTATGCCATCAGTGGTCATAGCCTTTTGAATGGTTTTGATATTGCTGCTAATAATTTTGGTGTAAAGCAAGAAGCTTATATCTTAGCAGCTATTTTCTATTTTGTTATCTGTTTTACGCTGTCACAAATAGTTTTGTATTTACAAAAAAAAGTATCCATTATTCGCTAACAGGAAAAAAAATGTCTACTCATATGATCGAAATAAAAAATGTTTCTAATTGGTATGGCGAAATTAAAGTCCTTAAAAACTGTACAACCAACATTAATAAAGGAGAAGTCGTTGTCGTTTGTGGTCCATCAGGCTCCGGAAAGTCAACACTCATTAAAACTATTAACGCTCTCGTCCCTTTTCAAAAAGGTGAAATTTGGATTAATGGAATACCTGTTCATTCAAAAAAAACGAATCTGCCTAAATTGCGAAGTCAGGTAGGAATGGTGTTTCAACACTTCGAGCTTTTCCCCCATTTATCTGTCACAGAAAATTTGACAATTGCACAAATCAAAGTCCTAAAACGAAGCAAAAAAGAAGCACTTGAACGTGGATTGTTATATCTTGAACGCGTTGGACTCATTGAACACAAAGATAAATATCCTGGTCAACTTTCTGGAGGGCAACAACAACGTGTTGCTATTGCACGTGCCTTAACTATGGATCCACTTGTCATGCTTTTTGATGAACCAACATCTGCTCTCGATCCTGAAATGGTAGGTGAAGTACTCGATGTCATGATTAGCTTAGCAGAAGAAGGTATGACGATGATTTGTGTAACCCATGAAATGGGATTTGCACAAAAAGTCTCGGAGCGTGTTATTTTCATAGATCAAGGAACAATTCTTGAAGACTGTTCATCTAAAGAGTTCTTTTCTGATCCGCAAGCAAGAAAACCGAGAACGCAAGAATTTTTGTCTAAAATCCTAAGTCATTAGTCGTTATATTGTCATAAAAAGTTATCTTTACTATGAACTTGTATACAAGGAAACAGAGTTTAATATAAGATGAGAGAATGTAAAAATATTACAATCAGATGTTTAAAAACTGTTATTCTTTAAAATCTCAGCAACCAGTGAAATTGCTGTACGTCTCTCAGATTCATTACAAAGAGCAAAAGCCTCTTCTTGCAAAGGGTGAATCCAATTTTTGTCTTTTACGTTAGCTTTTTCATAGGCAGCAGTTAACATTGCTGCCCCACGGACAATTTTTCCTTCTTTAAGCAGTATATTTCCAAGCATTGCTTGGGCGGAAGGATTTCCTTTTTTTGCTGAAAGTTGAAACCATCGTGCTGCTTGTATAAGATTTTTCTCCCTTCCCTCTCCCTTTAAAAATATTTTTCCTAAATGATACTGAGCTTTAGGATTTCCATAGTTTACCGCAGCCTGCATATAAAGATGAGCAGCATAAGAAGGATCAGGTTTCACAGGTGATTGAGGAATACCTTTTTTATATATCCCGCAAGTTTAACCAATGCGTCAGAAACATAACTTTCATCCTCTGAACCAAGATCAGCACCTTTTTCAACAATATATGCAAAAAAATTATATGCCTTATAATCATTTTTAGAGACACCATCACCGTTTGCATAGATAGAGCCAAGTTTCCAATTCGCACCAATATGGCCTCTCTTAGCTGCACAACGTAATGCTGCAATAGCCTGATTTATATGCCCATTTTTATAAGAAGACATGCCACGTTTTAAAAAATAAAACGAACCATCATTCGCTTCTTGCAAGCTATTGACATCTATTACATAAACAGTCGAAAAGAATCCCCCTAAAATCACAACAATCGTGACTTTTTTCCATATCTGAAACCTATTAACCATTTCCCCCTACCTAAATTTTAATGATTATATCTGTTACGAATTTCTTTGTAGATATTTAAACTCTTTTTCTTAGTAAGAAGCATACGCAATTTTAAAGTAAAAATTTTAAAAGAAAAAACAAATAGATAAAAACCATCCAAAATGTTCGATAAAATTAAGTATCCATTTTTATATATAACAAATTGATTTTTAAATATAAATCATCATTCTATATTTTGTAACACATCCTTTAACATTCTAAGATTTATCGATCTTAAAATTTTATACGTATGAGCAAAAATCGTTCAATAAAATAACGTGCATTAAACAGTAACTTGAGAACGAAGAGAATACATGATGAATGGTAAGCGTTTAAGTATAAAAAACAATACGAAAGATGGATAAATATAATGATGATAATTAACTTATAACTTCACGACTGCCTTACCACCTTAAGGAGGAAGTTTTTTGTCTCCGTCAATCTATAAACAATACAGCTTTTTATTTAACGGATTGCACCTAACATCATTTCACATGGGGTTACTTCATACTTTACACACAAGTTCTACCTTAGAATACTCACCACTCATACAAAAAAATACCACATGTGTAATTTTACATACCTTATATTGCTACTCTAAATGATGATATTTTACAGTAATAAAGCAAGAAATTGATTTATAATTATAATTTTCCTTTTTGCATGTTGAATGAGGCCCTCGAATATCGTAAGATTCTCTCATTCCAAACGTGCTCCATGTTAAATCAATCAAAATCATCCGCTTGCACATTACAAGCAGAGAAAGCTATGTGGATAAAAACTCTGTGTAAGAAAGAACTAAAAATGCCTCTTATGAACGGTCTTAAGTGCCAAGGGCTGTCCGGATTGGACAGAATGGTACCGGCGCTTGTTACTTCACAAGCATAAAGAAGGGAAGCTCAATGGATTTACCGTTATACCATTCATGATCTACGTCGTGGAATAGGCTTGGACGCCTTAAAAGATGTCTCTTTAATGATAAACATAAAACAATGGATTTCAGTAGAGATTTTATGATCGTTCATGAAAAACTAACAAAAGAAAAAGTTGAAATCAATCTAACCGCTCTAAAGCAACAAATATTTTCTTCTGCGCTGCACGCAGTTCTACAACCCTGTTCCGCTCACGCTCAACAATTTCTGCTTTTGCATTTGCTATAAATTTGGGGTTGTTTAACTTAAGCGATATTTTTTCAATATCTTGTTCAATTTTACTGACATCCTTCCTCAAACGAACACGTTCAGCCTCCAAATCAATCAACTGTCCTAATGGTAAACAAAAAACAGCCTCTCCCAAAATCATTTGTGCTGATACTTCCGGAACTTTATCAGAGAAATCAATAACTTCAATACGCGCTAATTTTTTAAGAAGTGCATCATAACGCTTCACACGCTCTCGCGTTACTTCCCCTCCTTCAACAACAACAAGAGGTGCTTGTGTCGCCACTGGAATATTCATTTCAAAACGTACAGACCGAATCCCCGTAACGACATCAATAAGCCAATTAATATCATCAGCAGCTTCTTCATCTATCAATGTTTCCTCTGGCCATTTTGTCAATGCGAGCATATCCTCACGCTTGATGGCTTGCGTTTCTGTAAGAGACCACAACTCTTCCGTCATATAAGGCATAAAAGGATGAAGAAGTTTATAAACTTCATCTAAAACCCAAGCAGTACAAGCTTGAGCCTCATTTTTAGCATCTTCATTTTCCCCCTGAAAAATAGGTTTGAGAAGCTCCAAATACCAATCACATAATGTATTCCAAATGAAACGGTAAAGAGTGGCAGCTGACTCATTAAATTTATAGTGTTCAATACCAGTCGTAACTGCTGAAATTGTTTTAGATAACTCTGTTAAAATCCAACGATTAAGCGCCAGTTTTGCTTGTTCTGGTTTAAAAGCTGGATCATGCTTCACACCATTCATCTGTGCAAATCGGGTAGCATTCCACAATTTCGTAGCAAAATTACGATAACCAGCAATACGGGAAACATCAAGTTTTACATCACGACCTTGTGCTGCCATAATAGCTAAAGTAAATCGAAGTGCATCAGCACTATATTGATCAATAAGCTCTAAGGGATCAATAATATTTCCCTTTGATTTTGACATCTTTGCGCCCTTTTGATCCCGCACAAGAGCATGCACATAAACCGTTGGGAAAGGAACGTCACCCATAAAGTGAAGTCCCATCATCATCATACGAGCAACCCAGAAAAAAATAATATCAAATCCTGTCACAGATAAAGATGTTGGGTAAAAAGTAGATAATTCAGTCGTTTTATTTGGCCATCCTAATGTTGAAAAAGGCCAAAGAGCTGATGAAAACCACGTATCTAAAACATCCGGATCACGGATTAAGTCAACAACCTCACCATAATGAGCAAAAGCTGAATCTAAAGCCTCTTTTTCACTTTTTTCAACAAAAACCGTTCCATCAGGACCATACCAAGCAGGAATCTGATGTCCCCACCATAATTGGCGAGAAATGCACCAAGGTTGAATATTCTGCATCCAATTGAAGTAAGTCTTTTTCCAGTTATCGGGAACAAACTGCGTTTTTCCTTGTTGAACAGCCTCTATCGCTGGCTTTGCTAATTCAGCAGCATGAACATACCATTGATCTGTCAAAAAAGGCTCAATAGGGACACCACTGCGATCTCCATGAGGAACCATATGGGTATGATCATCAACAGAAGCTAAATATCCCTGTTCTTCCATCAAAGAAATAATCTTCTGGCGAGCAACAAAACGATCAGATTTATCGAGATTTTCTACTAACATTTTTAATTCATCTGATAAAATCAAACCATCGAAAAATGCTTCATTTTCACGAAGAAAAATTTCGGCTTTTTGGGTAAAAATATTGATCAAGCGTAAATGATTATGCTGTCCTACTTCAAAGTCATTAAAGTCATGAGCTGGTGTGATTTTTACAGCACCACTTCCAGCCTCAGGATCAGCATGGCTATCACCCACAATTAATAACCTACGACCAACAAGCGGCAAAAGAGCATTTTTACCGATAAGATTTTTATAACGCTCATCTTCAGGATTAACAGCAATTCCTGTATCACCAAGCATTGTTTCTGGTCGTGTTGTCGCCACTGTTATAAAAGTTGTAGCATCATTTGGATCAAAAGTTTTACCTTCAAGTGGATATCTAAAGTGCCACAAATGTCCTTGAACTTCTTTTTGCTCAACTTCAAGATCTGAAATAGCTGTCAACAATTTAGGATCCCAATTAACGAGACGCTTATCCCTATATATCAACCCTTGCTTATAAAGCGTGACAAAGACTTCACGAACCGCCTGCGACAACCCCTCATCCATTGTAAACCGCTCACGCGACCAATCACATGAAACCCCAAGGCGACGCAACTGGTTTGCAATAACGCCTCCAGTTTCATAACGCCATTCCCAAATACGCTCAATAAACTTTTCTCTCCCCATTTCTTGACGCGTTGGCTCTTGACGTTCTGCAAGTTGACGCTCCACAACCATTTGTGTAGCAATCCCAGCATGATCCATACCAGGCTGCCACAACACATTTTTGCCACGCATCCGCTGAAATCTAACTATTATATCTTGAATTGTCGTATTGAGCGCATGCCCCATATGAAGTGAGCCTGTAACATTAGGAGGTGGAAGCATAACGCAAAAAGGTTCTGCATCGCTTTTAGAACCAGCTCCCGCTTTAAAAGCCCCACGAGTCTCCCATCTCTTTGCAACCCGTTGCTCTATAGAGGAAGCATCATAGTTTTTTTCTAACATTCTATCCATCCATAACGCCGCTGAAAAACACAATATATGATCAAAACCTGATCAGAATCTCGTGAATCTCAGCCATTCACTAGAGAGCTCGCAAAATCGCAAACAAAATCCCCATAAAATGAAAAACATAAAAATAATTAAGACGATTTTTTAATCGCCTTCACAATCTCTTCACGCAAAATATCTTCCAGCAAAATAGGCAATTTAGACTGTAACCATTCTGCTATAGCCGGACGCAACACATCCTTTGCAATCTTTTCTGCAGAAGAAATACAATATGCAGACAATTCCACATGACCATCCCTTCCTGCATCTGACTGTGATTTCCTTATCTCATCTTCATATTCTTTTGCTTTATAAACAGAATTCCGTTCTTCAGAAGAAAGCTTCATCTTTTGCATATCCATACCAACTGTATTATTTTCTGCCTCTATATCCTCTTTCTCTTGCGTTATCTTCCCCCCTTGATTTTCAGATGAAAGACCAATACGATCAGCTAAAGCTTTCATAGCATCATCAACCGATAAGGCTGTATCATAAATACTCTCTGATGCAACTTCTGAAGCATTCACTGCAACATCTTCATTTAAAAAGTGATCAGATTGAACCGCATTTTCTTCGATTATTTCACGAATAGATGTTAAAATTTCATCCATACTTGGCTCACGTAACACGCTTGAACTCTGTACCATACTTTACAACCTCTCAAAGACGCAACAACAAATAGAATCATATTTTCAGTGTATGCAAAAGAATTATAAGATCAACATGCCTCCCACGATATTTTCAAATATGCTTGTCATAAAGAGGGCGCTACACACAGTTTTCTACACTTATAAAGATAATATCTCGCCGCAATATTTTTTAACATATTCAACTGTTGATTTACTAATCTTTTAAAAACTAAAATAATTTAAGATTAAAGAGATATTTTTATACATTATCGGATATATTTAATTGTTTTTAAACCTAAATAACTTGCAGTCAATTTACCAATAGAAGATTGAACACTATAGCTCGCCACAACAGCATTACGCTCCGCCATTGCAAGCGCAATCTGAGCATTAATCAATAGAGTACGAGAATTTAAAACATCCAGCGTCGTTGCTTGCCCTACGCGATTTTCTTGAACACGACCTTTCAGAGCAATTTCAGCAGCACGAACACTTTCACGGTAAGCAATAACAGATGAGCGTGCACCCTCCAACTGAAACCAAGCAGAAGTCAGTGCTTGCCTCGTATTACTATGCGCCAAATCGAGTTGAAGCTGCGCCTGTCCAAGCTGTTCCCTTGATTGGCGAATTTGCGCAGACGTACGCCCTCCTTCAAAGATTGGGACACTTACTGACAATCCTACAGATTTAGAAACGCCATCTTCTCCAACCCCGCTGTAGATTCGATTATAAGATGCTGTTGCAGAAAAATCAACTTTAGGGAGCAATGCCCCTTCTTTCGCCTTTACATTATAAGCACTCGCATCAACTAAATATTTAGCATAAAGGATTGCTGGATGCATCACAACACTCATTTGGTAAGCCATATCAAGGTTGACGGGAAAATCTTTGGCTATGGGTGGGCGTTTTAACTTTTCAGGATCAGAACCAATAACTTGTCGATACACTGCCTCTGCTGCTTTTACATCAGCACGAGCAAGACTCAGCTCTGAAACCGCCACGGAACGTGCAGCTTGAGCTTGAGCAAGATCAACATGCCCTCCTTCACCCACATCAAATTTTGCTTTATTGGAACGAACGTGTTCCTCAAGAGCTGCCAAATTTTCTCTCCGAAGATCGGCAACACGACGTGCGTGATAGACATTAGCATAAGCGGTCACCACCTCTAGAAACGTATTTTGTTCAACATTACGAAGATATTCACGCTGAGCCTGCAACTTAACTTGAGCTGAAGAAAAGATATTTTGCGTGATAAAACCATCAAATAATCTTTGATTTAATCTCACTCCTATAGATCCAGAAGTGACATAAGGACCTGTAAAAGACTTATTCCGCCCATAGTTCCCAACCCCCTCAACTTGTGGCAATAACCCTGATCGCGCAATGACAACATCATCACTGGATATACGCACAGCTGCACGTTCACTATTCAACTTAGCATTATATTTATAAGCCTTAGAAAAGGCATCCATCAATGTTTCAGCACAAACAGTCTCTGATAGTAAAACACTCAACACCAGTAATAAACATGCCTGAAACTTCTTGTTTATTCTAAACATAATACACACAATAACAAACCCCAAATAAATTACAAAATTATCTTTTATTCACAAAACAAACAAGCACTAAAACACAAAACCAGGTGTTTTGAAAAAACAAGGAAGAGGCTTTACAGCGAGATTAAAAGCACGACGAGCCGAGATGATCCCATCTTCTTTTATATAGATTTGTGCAACAGCAGCATTTCCATACCCTTCAACCACAACAAGACGTCCACAGTCTTTCATTTGATCAAAGATACCCTGAGGAATAAAATCAACAGATCCCTCAATGAAAATCACATCATAAGGTCCCTCAACAGCATATCCTTGCTCTAATGGACCATGAACGACAACCACATTATCACATTGATTACGTTCTAAAGCTTCAAGAGCACGTTCAAAGAGAGATTTATTACTTTCCAGCGCAATCACAGACCCTGCAAGTTTTGCAAGCAACGCTGCACAATAACCACTATTTGCACCAATATCTAAAACAACATCTGATGATTTTAAAGCGGCAAGCTGTAGTAATTTCGCTAGAGATGCAGGTTTCATCAAATAGCGTGCAGGAACCCCATCTTGCTCTGGACATAGAACAATATCGGTATCAAGATAACTTAACACTTTCATATCTTCCGATACAAAATCTTCACGAGACACCGTTAAAAAGGCTTCAAGAACTGATAAATCCGTTACATCGACTGTACGAATTTGATTGTCAACCATTTTGCGACGAAGCTCAGCAAAATCTGCAACCATAACGAATATTTTCTCCTAACCTACAAAAAACAAACCAAACAGCGACAATAAGGGATAAAGATCTCTTAAACTATGGGCATTACAAAAAAGGATGCTACAGTCAACAATTAGATTTTAACTGTATAATCTCTCATACAAAAGTGTCTTCACAAGAATAGAGGGAAATAATCTATTTTCCTATACCTCATCTCCCCTAAAAGCCGTTTCGTTTAAAATCGGCTGGAGGCCTCGCCCGGAATCGAACCGGGATACAAGGATTTGCAGTCCTCTGCGTAACCATTCCGCCACGAGGCCTCGTCAACAAACATAAAGGTTTCAATAAGGGAAGGCAACGCATCCGTCAAGGTGTAGAAATCTTCTCTCGCCTTTTTTCCTCTTATTACACAATTTATCATATTTTTTTAAAAAAAGTAATTTTATCCTTTGCAAATCAGTATTGCTTTGCTATAGCCTTTTCAAGCTATAGCCTTTTCAATTAAATGATTGGGCACCGTTCCCCGGTAGCTCAGCGGTAGAGCAACCGGCTGTTAACCGGTTGGTCGCTGGTTCGAATCCGGCCCGGGGAGCCACTTTTCTTTTATTCTACGTAATTTGTTGTTTTTTCTAAAGTTTTTAGACATGAGGGATTCGTTAATAAAAGTAATGGAATAGGATTTTTGCAATAAAGTAGAAACGCAATATCCTACCGGATGTATTTTTTGCAATGAACGCAAAAAGCAATTGATTCATTTTAAAATAGCACAAATAAGATTACTTTTTTCAAACTACCGCGCCTTTATAAGAGAACACAGCAATTATTTGCATATTATAAATTACGATTTCTTTCATCAGAGATGAATTATTAAGCTCCATCAGCAATGAATCGGTCTCATATATTTTTTTCCAAAGAAAGAATGATTTGTACTCAATAAAGGAATTAAACTTAAAAGCCTGCTCATGAAGCAATCATTTTGAAAAATGAAAGAAACAACAATCAAGGTCATATATTATCTCCATACACCCCACATAACCTCCTCCCCATCCTAAAAGCAAAAAACATAAAACAAGTCTGTAAACACTCCGACGTCTTATCTAACAGGTTGTTCCTCCTGCTAACCACTTCAACGCTTTACAAACAACCTTGCCTTGGATATTCATGACACTGTCATAAAACATTTAATGCATAAAGTTTTGTAGACTTTATATCCTCCCAAACTAATAGTGTTTTACAGTAAAAACAAAGATAACGAGCTAAATTGTTGAGAATCCTGAGAAAGCCTTCAGAAATCATGACATTCTCGCTATTGTATTATGCAGTCACACGCTTTTTTAAAGAGATATCTCTTAAATCCCCCAAGTCTCTTTCACAGTGACTCCCGTAAATGGTAAAAATGAAATCGATTGATCAGCCCCATCTTTATTTATAATAAAAGCCATACCATCATACTATTTTCCAACTCTCAATCTTAGCAACCCCCCTTGCCTTTGAAAGAGTTTATAAGAATCATTTTATTTATTTCTCAAATGTCCATTTATACAATAATTTCACATATAACGTGCAAGTGAATACTTTTGATTGATCCGCATAAATAGCTTCAAAATGAAAAAAATTTCACGATATAATGAACTATTCAATATATAAAACAGTGAGTTATTATTAGACATCAATTTTTAAAATTAAAAGTCATCATTAAAGATAAAACACATCCTATATAAAAATAATTTTATATAAATAAAATCTACTTTTATTCCCATTTTAAAAAATGGGAATAAAGCAAATAAATAATTGCCTCTTACAATAATGATTTTTTAAAGATTTTCAAATAAATCCAAACAGTTAGAGGTTTTCATTTCTAAAAAATGAAAACCTCTAAAGGGTCTTCTTACTTTGACAAGAGTATTTTATAGCTCTTTTCAATTGAGAATAAATCAACAAAAGTAAAAAATCTCCTGTACATGATCTTTTTTCAAGACTTTATCTAAGCAGCCTTCTTAACTGATTTCCGAAAACGAAAAGTCTTTGCACGCTTTGCCACCGCTTTTGCTTTTTTATGCCTCTCATTTTGAGGTGAAGAATTCTTCCGCTGCAACTGTGCGGTATCATCTTTTCGACCTAAAAACTGTTTTTGACGTTTAGATTTTTTAAAACGGCGTTCCTTATCGTTTTCGTTTTCTTTACTTTCTCGCACAATTGGCTTTTCTGGAAACGCTGCAAATTGTTCTGGAACAGCCTCAGCCACCAATTTCATACGAATCAAGCGCTCTATAGCACGCAAGCGGGACCTTTCTATCTTCTCATCAAAAAGCGTAAGTGCTACACCAGATGCGCCATTACGTCCTGTACGACCAATACGATGTACATAACTTTCAGCTTCATCTGGTAAGTCGTAATTAATAACGTGACTTATCCCTGGTATATCAATACCGCGTGCAGCAATATCTGTTGCCACTAGGATCTGCACAGATCTTTCACGAAAAGCTTTTAAAGCAGACTGGCGAGCACCTTGTGATTTATTTCCATGAATTGTTGCGACTAAATATCCTATCTTTTCTAAACTACGTGTGACAGCATCTGCCCCATGTTTAGTTCGAGTAAAAACAATAACCGAATCAAAAGCTGGATTTGTCAAAAGTTTACTTAAAACATTCTTTTTTTCATTCGTAGGAACACAATATAATTTTTGGCAAATCTCTACAGCCGTAGTACCTTGAGGAACAACTTCAATTTTAACCGGATCATTGAGTAAACATTTTGCAAGCACAGCAATTTCTCTCGGCATTGTTGCAGAAAAGAGTGCTGTCTGACGCTCTTGATGCAAAAGCTTTGCAATTTGCTTAACATCATGAATAAACCCCATATCCAACATACGATCTGCTTCATCCAAAATCAAAAAACGAGATTGGGAAAGATCAACACACTTTTCACGAACAAGATCTCTCAAACGCCCTGGAGTCGCTATCAAAACATCCACACCTGATTCCATACGTTTAATTTGTTTTAAACGTGATACGCCCCCAAAAATAAGACATGTTGAAAGATGTGCTCCTTTCGCCACAGTACGGATCGTTTCATCAATCTGAACAGCAAGTTCACGCGTTGGAGCTAAAATCAAAGCGCGTGCAGTTTTAGGACAGCGTTTATCACCCAAAGCCAAAATCTGACTTAAAATAGGTAAACCAAATGCCAAGGTTTTTCCAGAGCCTGTCTGAGCAACACCTAAAATATCGTGTCCTTTCAACATCACTGGAATAGCTTGTTCTTGTATAGGTTTAGGTTTACTCATCCCAGCAATGAGTAAATTTTTAATCAAAAGAGTAGGTAAACCTAACTTTGTAAAAACATTTTCTTCTTTTATAGGCAAAATAAAATCTTTCCTTAGCTGAAGAACTCAAAAGAAGTAACCATCTGAACTCTTCACTCAAGAATCCGCGCAAGAGAAATCCCTGACATTTTAAATGAAGCAACGCCTAAAAAGCGGCTTGCGCAACTTATGAACACCTTGAAATCAAGATAAAGGCGTATAAACTTCACTTTACAAAAAGCCAACAAACCAGCCTAAATGCCTTCATCTCTATTATCTTTGGATTATGATAAAAAAGCAAGAACTTTACGAAATACATTTATCATGAATAAAAACAATATTTAGATCGTTTACTTTTTGATGACTGTGTCCATCGGTAAATGTACCTTGATAAAATCAGGATAAATCTCGAGAAAAACTGGATTTTGTAAAGTTTTTTGACCGCCATAAATTAAATACCATTGGTTTTTATCAAAAATCGCCAAAGTTTTATATTGAATGATGCGATCCTTCATATCAAGAACTGTTGGAATTAAAGCATACAAAGTACCATTATCAGTTTGTAAATACTCTATATTTTCTTTATCTAAATAATAAGCACCAGAAGGCAAACCCTCAAATTTCCTATGCAACTGTTGAAGAAAATCACTACGTAAAGCACTCTCTGTTGTATTCAATCGATGTGCCATCTCTTTATAAAGCCGCTCAGGCATATAACGAGAAATAGGCATAAAATCCCTATTTTTTATAGCATTATTGACATCAACAACAACTCTTGAAAGTTCAGCTTTTTGTACTATCGTTGGCTGAGATGCTAAACTCTGTTGATTAACAATCAAAAAGAAAAATAGACTCAGCACCGAATAAAAAATAGGTTTCATCATTATACTTCTTGTTTTAGTAAAATTTCAGTTTCTCAAATAACAAAATCAAATAACGTTTGATCATCAGTAATATCACGATAACGCCAACCTAACGTTTGAAATTTTTCCTCTAGAAGACAAAAATTACCGTATTTTTTTGTTTCAATCGCAACCAATACAGAACCAAAGTTTCTCGCTGATTTTTTAAGATATTCAAAACGCACAATATCATCATCTGGTGATAATGTGGAAAGAAAATGACGCAATGCACCAGGATGTTGCGGAAAACTAAAAATAAAATATTTTCTCAACCCTTGGAAACGTAAAGAACGCTCTTTAATTTCTGGCAAACGCTCAAAATCAAAATTACCTCCTGAAATAACGAGAAGAATTTTTTTCCCCTTTAACTCTTGAGGAGGAATACTGTTAAGCGCATCAATCGATAAAGCACCAGCCGGTTCAAGAACCACACCTTCCACATTAAGCATTTCAACCATCGTAGAACAAACGCGGTTTTCAGGAACCGTAATGACAGAATCAGCGGGAAATTTCTTTAGAATTGTATAGTTTAGTGCACCAATTTCAGCCACAGCAGCACCATCTACAAAAGTGTCAATGCTTTCAAGCTTAACGCGTTTTCCACTCTCCAAACAAGCAAGCAAACTTGCAGCTCTTTGCGGCTCAACAAAACGAATCTTTGTTTTCCAACCATATTCATGTAAAAACTTACTCACTCCACTTGCCAAACCACCGCCCCCTACCGGCACAATCATCAAATCTGGCTCACTTTCTCCATTGAGTTTTTTCCATTGTAAAGCAGCTTCACAAAGCACTGTTGCCTGCCCTGTAATAATGCGAATATCATCGAAAGGTGGAGCCATTACACCACCGCTCTCCACGACAAAGGATTGCGCAGCTTCATAACATTGATCAAATGTTTCACCAATCAAACGAATATCAATGAATTCTTTGCCAAAAATACGTGTTTTTTCAATTTTTTGTTGTGGCGTTGTCATGGGCATGAAAATCACGCCTTTACGTTTAAAATAACGACAAACAAAAGAAACCCCTTGCGCGTGATTCCCCGCTGAAGCGCAAACAAATGCAGAATCTGGTGATATACAGCTAAGCATTTCTGAAACAAAATTGAAAGCACCACGAATCTTATAAGACCGCACCGGTGTTAAATCTTCACGCTTTAAATAAATTTCTGCATCATACTTTTGACTAAGAAAATCATTTCTTTGAAGTGGTGTTTCAGCAAACACGTGATGCAATCCCACCATAGCTTTTGTGACGTCTTGAATAAATTGACTCATAACACTAATCATTTCACGCTTTATTTACATTATAAAAGCTTTTTCTATCGATAAAGGAAACTATTGTCAGTCAAAATTTCACTAAAAAATGAAAAATGTTTCTTTTGTCATTAATTCTTGATTCAATAAAAGATATAGCTTATGAGAGAACTCACATCGCGGACGTGATGAAAACGGTAAACATAGCAGACTTAAAATCTGCCGGTCGAAGACCTTGCGGGTTCAAGTCCCGCCGTCCGCACCATTGTATCTTAATCTCTCTTATTTTCCAATGATTTATTAAAAATCAACAAAAATTAAAGCACCTTCTAAACCACCTTTCGCAACTTTATTATAACGCTATCAGACGGTACAGCGATGATGCTAAAATACGAATCATTGCTGCTTTTTGAGGTACCTTTTTAGCACGTTGACCTCCTCCTTGTCTTTTAGGATGGAGAGGCAGTTAATCTTGATCTCCTCATCCTTGAGGATGAAGAAATGAGTCGTGTTTTTAACGTTAAGCAGCTTTCACAACAGAGCTTGGTAAAATTCGCTTAGCTTCTGTTGTAACTGATTTGTAATGCTTAAGCTCTTCTTCGAGGTCATTTGCATCTAACAAACGCCTTATAATCAACCCTAATATTTCTCCAACACCAGCAGCACATTCACACTCTTAACAGGAGTAAGATAATATGAAGAAAAGCGAAATGGGTTAGAAATGACCGTGGCTGTCGTATCCCTGATGATTTCGAATCTGTTTATGATTTCGCAATCAAAGAGGGTTTGCCTCCAAAGCGTGTGAAAGTCGAAATGGCAAAATTTCGAGATTACTGGAAATCTAGAGCACGCAAGGATGCACGCAAAACGGATTGGAAAGCAACGTGGCGCAATTGGGTGCAAAAAGCTATCGAGGATTTAGGGAAAGGAAAAAACTATGGAAAATCACTCTCAAAGGCAAAAAAGCGTTGGTGAACGCATCTCAGACAGCACCCTTGATATCGGGTCTCGAGGTCACTTTAAAACACATTCACGAGATGATAGCTCCGGAGTTTCCTTTGGTTTTGAAGAGTGGCCGTGCATTGACACAACAGCAGGAAACGATTGCCTTAGATGCTTGTGATCAACTTCACGAATTGTTTTCAATAAAAGCGAGCAAAAAGGACATAGCTAAAGCAATTCGGATGCTTTCGTGTGGTTGAAAAATTTCGCAACAGGCAGATCATGAAGGTATGGCGCTTACCTATGGAATGGTTTTGGAAAGTGTTTCTGCGTGGTCACTGATAAAAACGGTTAAACGGACTTTATGCGATGAGTTAGAAGGTTTATCGGATACGTTTTTTCCAAGCTCTCGTGAGTTAGTAAGCTTATGTCGTGATTTGGAAAATAGTCTTTTGACGAAAGCCAATCTAGTACGCAAGGCTGTTTTGAACACCCGTGAAAAAAGACTGAAAGAAAAGGCAATGAGAGAGAATTCAAGACCACTCGCGTTGGTTGAAAAGCAAAAGCTTGAAGGGATTTTAAATGGTCTTGGGGGAACATTGAAAAACATTGCAGGTTAGTAAACTAGTGAAAATTGCTGATCGTTTTGTGATTGGATGTGCATTTAAATCGAAAAAATGGCACCGTACAGAGCAATTTAAAGATTTTATGATAAAAAACCTATCCTATAAAACGCTCTGTACGATCAAATTTGAGGCAAATAGACAAATTTGTAAAATTAGGATTAAAGCATATTCATTTTAAAACATCTATTCTTAAAAAACCGTAAACAGCCCATGCGAAAGAGATTTGCTGCAACGGCGCTGGATATGCACTATGGGGGGGACGGAGCAGAGGAGTATCTTTACAACCTCTACGAATATGAAGACGGCACAAGAGAGTGTGCAAAGTTTGATGGTGGTCAGTATTACAAAACACCTAAGAATGCGGATTTTAGTACCAAAGCGCAAGTAAAAGCATGGGTTTACGATGGTACTATTCCGAAAAGCGTTCTCAATTACAAACCTCTTATAGACGAGATAAGCAGAGAGATAAAAAAATATTGACTTTATTCAGAGTATATTGCGTATTGCTCTAAATGCGCTTCTTAAACATTTTACACAAAAGCATAAAAAGCTATTGAATCATGGGCTTTATGTTATATTTTTATATAATATTAGAGAGGGCGTTTTATGCACACAACAAAATTACGTAAAGTTGGAGGATCAGTTATACTCTCTATACCGCCTGCATTGATTGATGTTCTTCATCTTACTGAAAATATGCAAGTGGGTTTGGTTATTGACAATGGATAATTGGTTGTGAAACCACAGATATCGCAAAATTACACTCTTGAAGAATTGTTAGCCCAATGTAATCCTTCAGACGATTTTGCGGATAAAGATGTAGAGTGGTTTGATGCTAAACCTGCTGGCAGAGAGCTCTTGTAATGAAGCGAGGTGAAATTTGGTTTGTATCGCTTGACCCAACTTCTGTTTATGAGAAAAAAGGAACGCGTCCTGTACTGATTGTATCACCGGAGGCGTTTAATCATTTAACAAAACACCCATTGTTTTGCCCATTACGAGTGGAGAAAATTTTGCTAGAACAGCAGATTTTGCTATTTCATTGGTGGGAACAGAGCTGCATACAACAGGTGTGATACGCTGCGACCAACCGCGTGCTTTAGATATAGTAGCGCGTAATGGAAAAAGAATGGAAACTATTCCATATATAATTATGGATGAAGTCTTAGCAAGGTTATCAACATTTCTTACTTGAATTTTTTCTACACTTTTTTATGTTTAAAAACACCAACTTTAGGTAAAAAGTAAAAAAGCATAAGATCATGATTTTTTCTGTTGACAATCGGCTAATCAATTTTTCACAGAATAAAAATCAATAATTGACTAATGATGTCATTAATTATGACTCAAAAGGAGCCATAATGAAAGCTGTCATCACTAAGCCAATGTGTGTTGTTGGCGACAATAAAAGCACTGTTCGCTTTGAACCATCAACACCCAATAATCCATTTGTTGAAATTTCCAATCAAGTCTACGCACGTCTCAAGCGCGCTAATGCTGTAAAACCTTTTATTGGAGTCAAGACAACAGCAAAAACAGACAAGACAGTTGAACAAATTAAGCAGATAAAACAAGAAGCCGTACAAACATCGTCTGAACCAGTGACAGAGGAAATTCCACTCGAACAGCCAAAAGCATCTAAGGTCTCTCAATCATCAACACCTACCCCAAAAAAGGCTTAGAAGTTGAAGTTAATCATCCACCAAAAATGGTATCTTCAACAGGTAAAAGATACCTTCACAAACCTTCAAGCACCACGCCTTAATTGGGCTCTGCGTAATGCTCTAAACACTGCAGCAAAACAAGTTGAACGCTTTACTGAAAAGCAAGTTGCAGACATCTCATCAGCCCAAATAAAGCGTATAAGAAGAGGTGTTTATATTAAAGAAAAGGCAACAGCAAGGTTTCTTGAGACAGATATCATTGGTTCTGGAACACCGATACCTCTTAAATTTTTTAAAGTAAAAGAACAAAACGTGGCGTGACTTACACAACTGTTTGAAAAAAAACAAATCTTACCCCATGCTTTTATCAAAGGTGAGAGTTTTCCAAAGCGTGTTGAGTTAAAAAAGCTGAATGGTAATGTTTTTCAAAGAGCGGATGGAGATCAATTCCCCATTGCAAAACAAGAGGGACCCTCAACTTCTGAGGTCATGTCAAAGACAGAGATTGCAAGTGCTATTGTAAAAAAGCCAATGAGAGATTAATTGCCAATATACAGAACTAACTTGCTCATCATGAATACGCTGCCAACAAGAAAAGCTAGATTATGTTCTTAAACTTTATCTATATATTCCATATCCTTATGAGTTTAGGAATTACATATTCTTATTGCAATTTTAAAAACAGATTATCACTTATGCTTTGTTTTTTCATAAAAAAGTCAATAAAATCAATGCAAAATGTACTTCCCAGCGGGTTGGCTTCGTTGCGGGCAGACTAGTGCGAACTATCGCTAGCGACAGAATTTTCAATTTGACTGTACATTGTACACTTAACTCATTGTTGCTACATGCATATAATAGCTTTGTCGGGTATGGTGATGCCATATAACACCCTTCGGGGAAAGGCGTAACGACGGACTAGATGCCGTGTTTTTTAGCGCCCAGCACTCTTTTAGAATGTCATTAAGGAACGTCTAACATCTAAGAATTCTTTATGAATACCATTATTAAAATTACTGAATTATGTGGCAAAAGGCATGACAATATTATGCGTGACATCAAGAAAACGCTTGAAGAACTTAACGCCCTCAAATTTGAGGAGGTTGATTTTGGTGGGCACTACCTTGATAACAAAGGTGAAAGCCGCCCTTGTTATAACCTGCCAAAGCGTGAATGCTTAATTCTTGTTTCTAGTTACAGCACTGCCTTACGAGCAAAGATAATTGACCGTTGGAAAGAGTTGGAAAGACAAGTAGCTATTCCACAAATTGATTACTCCAAACCCGAAGTATTACTTGGCGCCTTAAATCATCTACAAAATCAAATTGAGCAGAAAGACCATGTTATTTCAGAATTAGCACTAAAAGCAAAAGCTTTAGAAGGCTTAAAACGCTCTGATGGTTTGTTTGGTTTGATTGAAGCCGCGAAGATGTTGGAGATAAGACCAAAGGATTTAACAGATTACTTGCGTAAAAATGATTGGGTGTATCGACGTGCTCCGAGTGGTCCATTGTTACCTTAATCAGGATAAAATCAAAAAAGGCTTCATAGACTGTTCTGCCATCACCATTCAAAAACCGGATGGAACAGAAAAGGTGCTGCCTTCAACAAAAATCACACCTAAAGGATTGGCATGTTTGAGAGAACGAATCCATGGAGGTGTGCAATGAAGGTAAATACTAACTTCTTATGCGATTTATGGATGGCATTATCTCAATTTTCTAGACATGAAAATATGAGTGATAAGATTGTACTGCTCTGGTTGACATCATGAGTTTAGTAGAAAAAGCTTTGATTTTAAAACTTCAAGATGAAGTGCCAATCCTTCTTTCGATATCTTTCTCATCTGACGCTCCATAAAAAAAGCCCCACAAAAGTGGGGCTGGATAAAATGATGTTCTAATCAATCTCGCGCTAATTATAATAAAGTGGCTCGCTACATCCACGGGCGCCTATTTTTTCATCTTCTACATAACGAGAATGCGCAAAATTCCGTACAAGATGATCATTGTTAGAGCCACCAGTCCAATCGCCTCCTCCCAATATAACATTTATGTCTACACGTAAACTGCTTCCTTGTTCTCCTGTATGCCATTTAGTCACTGGATAACAACCAGACAAATATTGCCAAACATAACCGCAACCATCCTCACAACCGATATACGAAATCATACGACAATTTTCTGTATCAACGTGTCCTCCAGACGTTTTGGGAGAAGGCGCTTTATTGCCTATAATACTGGTTCCCGAATTGATTCCACACATGCAAGACGCGAACTCATCACTCGTCAAAAATCTCTTATTAACAGACCAAAAATCAAAGGCATGATCTGCATAGCTACGATTGATCGTAATCGGAACACCATATGCCGACTTTGCATTTACACCTGTCCCTGATTGAAGATAAATATCAACCCAAATATTATGCCACGGATTGTAAACCATTCCCTCTGGGGCACTACGTGGACGGTGATTTAAACACCAAATAGAATTGGGCAAAACATCCCCCGCTTGATAACCCGATAAGAGATGATCTTCAATCTCACCAACATCCGCACATAGCGTATGAAACCCACCAATCTTTTCAGAATGCTCCTCTGTATAGCCATTAGGAGCTGTCGGATTTTGCGAAATTTCAAAGGATATCTCATTCGTCTGATCTTTTAAGATGAGATATATATAATAATCCTTTCCTGCTTCAGGATCTTCGATAAAAGACAGCCTTCCACGCCCTGGAACGTGGTAAAAGAGGAACCTACCCCCAATTCTCACCACCATGATGAACGCGAAAACATGCACCGTTATTGATCACAAGACCTTTTCTATTTTCCGGATCGGCTTCCAGAATTCTGTCAGGTTGATTAAAACGCACATCCTCTAAAAAATTAGTAGAAAGAGAACCTACCTTACTTTGAAGTTCAGAAAGACTGTCACTGTTCCTCTGTGCCTTCTCTTGAACTTCTGTCAATGCACTCTTTGCTTCTTCTGCTAACACTTTTGCCTCAGAGGCGGCTGTATTCGCAGAATTTGTCGTTGCTGTCACCGTGTCTAATGAACTCTTGACCTCTCCAAGCCCTTGCTTCGTCGTATCAGCTTCTTCCTTTGCTTGCTCCGCAACACTCTTCGCTTCTTCCGCTGTCGACTTCGCAGTCTCAGCTACTTCCCTTGGCTTCTACAACCAAAGGTTCTACCTTACTGCCTTAGCCTGTACTGCTTCACAAATGATCAGATCAAATTCTGGTAAACCGTATTTCTTTTGCGCATCCGCAATCACTTGGATTAATTGGTAAGTAGCAAACACCACGGTCATTGCATTCGCTAAGACTTTATTTGTTTTTTTCAAAGCTTTTGAACATCAGTTGATAGCTGATAGAGCAAGATCTGAAACATCAAGTTCGACAACAGCATCTTTGTTTTTCGATGCTTGCCAACTTATGTATCAGAATACACCGCAAAGGAACGAAACGGCACTTCTGTATAGCGTGTCCAGTCTCTTATCGTTTGTGACATCAAAGCTAGGGAAGGCACGAAAAACAAAACACGCTTGCCAGTTCTAGTTATTTGTTCTGCTATCTTAAAGATGGTAAAAATCTTCTCCGTTCCACATGCCACAATAAGTTTGCCACGGTCTGCTTCTTTTAAACCCTTAGAGACTTTCTCATACTTTTGGATTTGTTGAAAAGTTACCCCTAATTGATGCCCTAATTGCTTTTGCGACATTCCCAGCATTGTTCTTTGAAAGCGAATTTTTTGCCTATAGAAATGTCGTTAAAATGTAGCCTTTTGCTTTTCACTCTTAAGCTCCCCCCGCTGAGTGCGAGCACCCTCGCATTAGTATTCCGAGAGCCTGAAAGTACTGAGTTCGAGTGAGCTTTTTTTTACTTTTAGTGCTCATCGCACCTAGACATAGAAAAATATCCCATAATTCCGAGACACCCACAGAGTGGGCTCATTTATGATCGAACTTTAGGGCTTTCAACCCCTACTGATCGCTGCGTAGACGACCAAAATCACTCTTTAAGTAATAAAATCATTTCAGGAAATTGGCAATCAAAATTAAAATAATCTCAAAGACTATAAGATTGGGCACTCTTCAAAAGAGAGCCAATGCGAAGAACTGTCATCATGGTTAGTCATCAACCCACACAATGCTTCTTTTTCAGAAAACGCAAAACGCGATATAAGAAAAAATGTTGTTTGCAAAGTTTTCTCTTGCCTATACAAAGAGAAAATGAAAAATTTGGAGGGCTCCCATGATAAATGACATCTACTGTGTTGGATACAATTATGTTGAACATGTTCATGAACTAGGTAATGTTGTTGAAGATGAACCCGTTATCTTTAGCAAGCCAAAAAGTTCACTCGTTTTAGGCAATGAAATTTATCTCCCTAATTTTTCCAAAGAAATACATTTTGAAACCGAAATTGTGCTCAAAATCTCAAAGGACGCTTTCATGATCATGGAGGAAGAAGCAGAAGAATGCTATGATGCCGTAGCAATAGGTCTTGATCTCACAGCGCGGGATTTGCAAACAAAACTGAAAGAAAAAAAGCTTCCTTGGCTTTTATCGAAAGGATTTAAAGGCGCCGCATACGTCTCTGACTTCATAAACAAGGAAAAAATAAACAACCCAATAACCTTTGCAATGAAGTTAAATGGCGAAACAAGACAAGTTGGCAATACGAAAAATATGATCTTTAACTTTGAGAAGATAATCTCATTTTTAAGTCACTACATTCAGCTAAGACGTGGTGATCTCATATACACAGGCACTCCACAGGGTGTCGGAAAACTTTCTCAGTTTGACAGAATAGAATTGTATCTCGAAAATCAATTAATTTCAGAGCTAAAAGTAAAATGAATCATCAAATACTGACCTTTTTCATTGTTTCATTTTTTTTAGTCATCTCACCGGGGCCGAATATGGCCCTTATCATCGATAATGCAACGAGATTGGGAAGAAAGAACGCATTTGTAAACGTTTTAGGATTGTGTACAGCAACATATGTGCATGGGGCATTTTCCACACCTAGGTGTATCAGCGCTCATTCTCAACAACAAAACGCTGTTTTTTTTAGTAAAACTCATAGGTAGCAGCTATTTATTATACATGGGCTTTAAATCAATTAAATCTGGAATACACAGCTTAAATTCAAAAGAAAGAAGTTCAACGAATGAAAAGCATGCTACGAGTGAAACAAAGCTTTTAACCAGCTATATGGACGGTTTTCTGACACAAATACTAAACCCCAAAGTATCTATATTTTACATAGCAGCTTTTCCAAAATTCTTAGCTTCTGGAGGTAGCATTAAAAAAGGTTTTGAACTTGTCACAATACATTCTTTCAACATCTTTGCATGGTTTACTTTAATGACCATTTTTATATCATTTGCCAGTACCGCCTTAAAAAAGCAGCGAGTAAAAGGCTCGATTAACATTGCGACAGGAACAGTTTTATCTCTGTTTTCTTTTTTCATTTTCTTTGGATAGTTTTATCTTTTGATAACAAATTGTAAAGTTAATAGAGCAATCTTTTCCTGATTCTGTCTCTCACTATGAATAGCTCAATCTCTAACAGAGCTTATACAATCCCCAGTTCTTTTTTTCTTTATATAACTGAATTACGTTGCATTTCTTTATCATACTCTCAAGGACGTTTGTGTAAACAATGTGAGTTTCTCGCAACATTTTATAAAATGTTACCAATATCTAAACAAAATCCTTATTCATCACTTTTAAAAAAATAAGCTATGATATTCCTCTTTTCGTTTATGAAACAAAAGTAACTTTTTGATTTATGATAGCACCATACAAACAAAAAAATGATTTTAAAAATCATTTTAATTTTCCATTAAAAATTGTTTCTTAAACTAAGATGAGAACTCTCGAGTGCTATTTGAGCAAAAAGTAAAACTCTCACCATTATGAATAATAATAAATAATGCACTGATTACAAATAATAAGTTTCAAAAAATTATAAAAACTCCTGACAACTTTCTGAAATAATTTTAAAAGCCCCACGTCTTTTAATGAACAATTTATTTGTTATTAATAACAAAAAAAGCTCCCTATTCAAATATCTGTTACGTTATTTAAGAGGACAACATTCTCTTTTTTCAAAAGCATATTCCTAAAACATATTCTTTTCTTTATCCACACAAAATCATAAAAAACGTTTTTTTCCTTTACACCTCATTTATATCATGCTTCGATACGAAATAATGCTTTTTTAGTGTAATTTAATCTCAAAATAATTAAAGGGAACCCCCAAAAAATGAGCTACAAACAAAATTTAAAAGATAATTCTCAGAATAAGTTGCAGCGTGGACTACACAACCGACATGTACAACTTATAGCCATTGGTGGTGCTATTGGAACAGGTCTCTTCATGGGGGCAGGAAAAACAATTAGTGTAGCAGGTCCTTCCATCATACTCGTTTATGCTATTATCGGTTTTGCTCTATACTTTGTCATGCGTGCTATGGGAGAATTGTTGCTTTCTAATTCACAATACCGATCTCTTATTGATTTTTCAACTGATATGCTAGGACCGGGAATAGCTTTCTTTGTTGGCTGGAGCTATTGGTTGAGCTGGGTTGTAACTGGAGCTGCTGACATTATTGCCATCATCACTTATATGAACTTTTGGTGGCCAACACTCAATCCATGGTTTACCGTTTTTACCTGCATTAGTGTCTTTTTAATCTTTAACCTCTTTGCCGTGAAACTATTCGGTGAACTTGAATTCTGGTTTGGTCTTATCAAAGTCGTCGCAATTTTAGCATTAATTGTTGTGGGATTTTATATGATCGTTACGGGCTTTACCTCTCCCAATGGTACGGTTGCTTCTCTCAATCACGTATGGAACGATGGCAATATCTTTCCGCGAGGAATGACAGGTTTTTTTGCTGGATTTCAAATTGCCATTTTTTCTTTTGTTGGTATAGAAATTGCTGGAACAACCGCTGCTGAAGTAAAAGAACCTAAAAAAGTTCTCCCCAAAGCAATTAATGCAATACCGGTCCGTATTGTACTCTTTTACATTTTTTCTCTCGCTGTAATTATGTCTGTCACACCTTGGGATCAAATTGTTCCAGATAAAAGCCCCTTTGTCTCGATGTTTTGGCTTGCAGGCATTCCGATAGCTGCTGGCTTGGTAAACTTTGTCGTTATCACCTCAGCTGCCTCTTCAGCAAATAGTGGTATTTTTTCTACCAGCCGTATGATATATGGGCTTGCAACACAAAAAGGTGCCCCTCCAATTTTAGGTAAACTTTCCAGATACCATGTTCCAGCCAATGCTCTATTCTTTTCCTGTTTATGTATTTTAATAGGGTATACAATTGCCTCACTCTCTCCAAGCCTCATAAGTGCTTTTACAATTGTGACAAGCATTTCAGCTATTGCATTTTTATTCGTATGGTCTGTAATTTTGATTAGCTATATTGTGTATCGTCGCAATCGCCCTCATCTACACGCTGAATCCATTTATAAAATGCCAGGAGGTGTTGTCATGTGTGGGATAATTTTAGTTTTCTTTGTTTTCATGCTCTATTTGTTGACATTAGAAGCTGATACTCTACTAGCCTTAAAATATAGTATATTCTGGTTTGTTTTCTTGGGTATAATGTATTTTATGTTTGTAAAGAAAAAAATAACTCAAGGTAACAAATAAAGTCTATACATAAAAACATCTCAAAAAAGGGTAATTTTAGTTACCCTTTTTCTACTTAACCTCCTCCCCAAACATCAAAAAACGACGATTCCTACCGGCACCGGTTTGTAAACAATCCGGCTTATTAAGGGGGAATGCTGCTGATCATTTATATGGTTCACCTACATAAGGCTCTATGGGCTAGCCCTGCCCTGAACACTCACCACCCATTCTAAAAATACTTAATGTGTAAAATGTTATATGCTTTATATCACTACTCTACACAACAGTACTTTACTGTATAATAGGATAAGAACGAGCTATTCTGTAAAGAATTCTCTATAAACTTCACTGACATTGTTTACTAATAAAACATGAGATTTTATCTAAAACTTCCCCCCCAAAAAAAATTTATATTCAATTTTTTATCAAAATTAAAAATATAGCTCTAAACAGAATATATCTTAATAGCTATCTGCAATAAAAAAAGATTCTATGAAAATATTTTTCTATTTGTAATAAATTTTAAATATAAATACTTAAAGATAAATTTTAAATATGTTTTTTCATATTTAAAATAATAGTTTAACTACTTAAACTTATTTTCTTTATATGTAAAGTTTTATATTTAATAAATTTACAATTTTATTTATATTTTTCTATATATAAAAATCTACATTAATAAATAATTTTAAATATAAAGATATTTATACAATAAATTACTATAAATAAATATACATAAATATAAATTATTATTTATATACAAATAATAATAATATATAATATAAATTATATTATATATTATATATATAACTTATGTATAAAACATAAAAAATCAAAAAAATATAATACAATTTATCTTTTGTTTCTTATATATAAAATAATTATTCCATTAGTTAATAATGTTTTTGCTTTATTCACATATAGTCATAGAAAAAAATTCCTTTACTCCTTAACCATAGCGTGTTCCGATAGAAGGAATTACCTTTTTTAGGGTAATTTTTATTTAAAAATAACTAAGGAGAACTCCCCAAAAATGAACAAACAAAATTTAGAAAAAAAACCTAAGAAGAAATTGCAACGTGGACTACATAACCGACACATACAACTTATAGCCCTTGGTGGAGCGATTGGAACAGGTCTCTTCATGGGATCAGGAAAAACAATCAGTGTAGCAGGCCCCTCAATTCTACTCGTTTATGCAATTATTGGTTGTGCTCTATACTTTGTCATGCGTGCTATGGGAGAGTTATTGCTTTCTAATACACAATACCGATCTTTTATTGACTTCTCAACCGATCTTCTAGGGCCATGTGCCGGATTCTTTATCGGCTGGACATATTGGTTGTGTTGGATTGTCACTGGAACTGCTGAAATTATTGCTATTGTCACTTACACACACTTTTGGTGGCCTGAGCTCAATCCGTGGATTCCTGTTATAATTGGTCTTATGTCCTTTTTAATTCTTAACCTCGTCGCCGTAAAACTATTTGGCGAACTTGAGTTTTGGTTTGGTTTTATCAAAATCGTAGCAATTCTAGTCCTAATCGTTGTAGGATTTTATATGATCTTTACCGGTTTTGTCTCTCCAAACGGTACGGTTGCTTCTCTTAGCCATATATGGAACGGTGGGAATATTTTTCCGCGAGGAATTACAGGCTTTTTTGCTGGATTTCAAATTGTTATTTTTGCTTTTGTTGGCATTGAACTCGCTGGAACAGCTGCTGCTGAAGTAAAAGAGCCTCAAAAAGCTTTACCACAGGCTGTTAATTCAATACCAATCCGCATTGTATTCTTTTATATATTCTCTCTTCTTGTGATTATGTCTGTGACGCCGTGGGATCAAATCAGTCCAGAAAAAAGCCCATTTGTAACAATGTATGCACTTATTGGTATTCCAACTGCTGCAGGTTTGATGAACTTTGTTGTCCTCACAGCTGCCGCATCTTCAGCAAATAGTGGAATTTTTTCTACCAGCCGTATGATATATGGGCTAGCAACACAAAAAGGTGCTCCTAAATTTTTAGGAAAACTTTCTCGTAACCACGTTCCAGCCAACGCATTATTCTTTTCATGTATATGCATCTTATTTGGTTATGCCGTTGTATCGTTATCTCAAACACTCATAGCTGCTTTTACAATTGTTACGACAATTGCCGCAACTTTGTTTATATTTGTATGGTCTATCATTTTGATCAGCTATATCATCTATCGCCGCAATCGTCCTCTCCAGCATACTGTCTCTCCTTATAAAATGCCAGGAGGTGTTGTTATGTGTTGGGCGCTTCTTGTTTTCTTTGCATTCATTATCTATTTACTGTCATTAGAAGCTGACACTGCCATAGCTTTAAAATACACTCCAGCATGGTTCATATTTTTAGGAATTGTATACTTTCTTTTTGGGAAAAAGAATTATGCAAAAAATTAAAAAATAAAGCTTATATTACAAAAAACATATAAAAAAGGGTAACTAAAGTTACCCTTTTTTGATATTTATCTATAAAATTATAAAAGCTATTGACAAAATATCTCTGTAGAATCTTCAATTACGCTCTTTATCAACCAAAGCATTCGATTTTATCCAAGGCATCATAGAACGAAGTTTTTTACCAACTTCTTCAATAGGATGATTATCATTTAAACGCCGCATACTTTTAAAATGAGCAGCACCAGCTTTATATTCTTGAATCCAATTCGATGTAAATTTACCCGTTTGAATATCTTTCAATATACGTTTCATTTCTGCTCTGGTTTTCTCCGTAATCACACGTGGACCAGACATATATTCACCCCATTCAGCTGTATTAGAAATCGAATAATTCATATTTGCAATGCCCCCTTCATACATGAGATCAACAATCAGTTTAACCTCATGCAAACACTCAAAATAAGCCATTTCCGGTGCATAACCTGCTTCCGTTAGTGTTTCATAACCTGCTCGAATCAATTCAACAAGACCACCACAAAGAACCGCTTGTTCACCAAAAAGATCAGTTTCGCACTCTTCTTTAAATGTTGTTTCAATCACCCCAGCACGTCCACCACCAAGTCCACATGCATAAGACAATGCTACATTATGTGCATGTCCTGAAGCATCTTGCGCCACCGCTATTAAACAAGGAACACCACAACCCCGTTGGTATTCATTACGAACTGTATGACCTGGACCTTTAGGAGCAATCATCACAATATCAACGTTTTTTTTAGGTTCAATCAAGCCAAAATGAATACTTAAACCATGAGCAAAAGCAATTGCTGCCCCGTCGCGTAAATGATCATGAATATGTTCCTTATAAATATCAGCTTGCAATTCATCTGGTGTTGCCATCATGATGAGATCTGCCCATTTTGCTGCTTCAGCAACACTCACCACTTCAAAACCATCGGCCATAGCCTTTTTAACTGTTTCCGACCCTGAACGCAAAGCTATTTGCACATTTTTAACACCGGAATCTTTCAAGTTTAAAGCGTGCGCACGCCCTTGAGAACCATAACCAACAATGGCTACTTTTTTCCCTTTAATGAGATTAACATCCGCATCACGATCATAATAAACACGCATAAAAAAATTCCTTCTTTCTCTATTTAAACTGGATTTCAGATTATTTTTATTAAATAAGAAACATTATCTTTAGTGCATCACACACTTATAAAGACAAAAAACACCGCTTATAAAAACACAGCAATTGAATAATTTTAAAGTTTACATATTGCATAGAAAAAACTGTAATCCCCAAACATTCCTAAAACATATACAGATCCCCAAATAACTTCAACTGCTATTCTACAAAAATAATAATTACACAAAATAAGATTTCTAAAGAAAATTTAGCTAATATTCTACTCTTCTATCGTGCAACAAAACGCTATATTCTAAAAATTAAGATACAACATACAATTTTTAACATGAACCAAATCAATATGGATAGCAAGAAAAATTACAAAATAACAAGTATTGTTTTAATACAACCTTCAAAAGCATATACAACAATATCTTTAGAATAATAGAGAGGATGTTTTTACTTTTTACGTTCTTTAATATCCACGCTTCTCACGCAAAAAAGAACACCCCCATACGGCCATTATGTTATCCATTTATGGCGCCTTATAAAAAAATTTTAATATGCTCGAGCCCTTTTCAAGAATCCCCTATAATAGTCTAAGATTTATTGCACACCACTCTCTTTACTTTATAAAGCTACAAGTCGATATCATCATTCTATTTAACAGCTCCTATTGCATTAAGCTTACTCATAAGGAGATTTTACGTTATACTATTTACAGATAACCCGAAAATGAGCTCAAATATCAAGAAAATTTGTGTATTGATCCATTAAAATCCTACGCACTCCTTTATAATGGAAATACTTTCAAAACCCTATTTCTTCTCCCTTCAAAGAAATTATAGTAAGTAGATTTGGTAAAATTTCCTCATAATGGATGGTATATCAAAAAGCATTTCATACCCTAAAAAACACAAAAAATAGAAAGCTACCAATAAACAGAGGAAAATAGAATATTTTATAATGTATGCTAATAGTGCTACTTATCTCAAACATGTATAAAATTGTTTTTTAAGATAAATTGACAAACCTCTATAAAAATTTCTCTTCCAATTTTTATAGAGAAAAAAAGATTACGATAATAATCGGATAAAACGCTGAACAGTCTCATGCATTCCATACTCCAACGCATCAGCAATAAGCCCATGGCCAATAGAAACTTCATCAAGCCAAGGAATCTTTTTGACAAGAGCAGGAAGATTCATAATTGTCAGATCATGCCCTGCATTCATACCTAACTGCAACTCTTTTGCTCTTCTTGCTGCTAAAACAAGTTTATTGAGCTCTTGAACTTGTTTTATTTTGTCCTGAAATGCACCACCGTAAGGTCCCGTGTAAAATTCCACACGATCAGCACCCATTGCTTTAGCAATATCAAGACCATCGACAGTAGGGTTAGCAAAAAGGGATACACGAATCTTTCTTTTTTTTAAATTCTGAATAATAGGTGCTAAAAATTCTGCATCATGAGCAAAATTCCAACCATGATCAGACGTTGACTGATCTGGATCATCAGGAACAAGGGTAATCTGATCCGCGTAGTTTTCAGCGATATCTAAAAATTGATCACTGGGATAACCTTCAATATTAAACTCAGCTGTAGGAAAAGCGTTCTTGATTAAACAGTATATATCTGGCAAATCCGCAAAACGAATATGCCTTTCATCAGGGCGTGGATGAACCGTCAAACCTGCTGCTCCAGCAGCAAGCGCTATATGCCCAATATTCGTTATACTTGGCCACGGAAGATTACGTCGATTACGCAAAACAGCAACAGCATTAAGATTAACCGAAAGTTTTACCGCCATGCCCATTTCCATTTTTTTATAGTGTGTAACAAGATAGAAAAAAGGCATTTTCCATCTGAAACTTAGATGATATACATATTTTTTTCTATCGAACAATCATTAAACGTTCTGCTGCGCGCGTAATTCCCGTATAAAGCCAGCGCGCATACATATCACGAAATGCAAAACTTTCATCAAACAAAACGACATTATTCCATTGAGAACCTTGCGCCTTATGAACCGTTAATGCATACCCATAATCAAAATCATCATATCGCTTTTTTAATTGCCATGAAATTTCTTGATCAGGGTTTTCAAACGCTGCTTTTAAAAGTTTAATCTTTGCTACCCCACGCTCACTTTCTTCTGGTTTCACAAGAAGATTAATACTTGGTTTAACTGTTTCCTTCTGTGAAGTCATCACCTTCCATAAAGAGCCATTCAACAAACCTTTAATAGGATCATTTCGCAAACACACCAGCTTATCTCCTGCTTGCGGATAATCTGCTGTAAATCCTTTTAACACACGCAAACGCTGATTATAAAGGTAGCGCGTACGATTAACCCCCACCAATACCTGATCAGCATCCAAAACCAATTGTTGATTGACTTCTTTACGTGTAACAACACAAGCTTCTCCATAGTCACCATAAGCAATATCGCGTCCTTCACGCACGTCCATAGCAAGACGTATAATCGGATTATCTCGCGCTTGCCGATGAATTTCTGAAAGAAGAAAATCTGGTTCTCCACTGGAAAAAAATCCTCCACCTGATATAGGAGGCAATTGGCCTGGATCACCAAGAACAAGAATTGGCGTCCGAAAACTCATTAAATCACGCGCCAATTTTTCATCGACCATCGAACACTCATCAACAATAATGAGTTTAGCTTGTGCAGCAGCACTTCTTCGATTTAATGTAAATGTTGGAGCGATAGACTTTTTTCCTGTTATTTCATCGGAAACTTCCTCTTCACCACGTGGACAATAAATCAGCGAATGAATCGTACAAGCATTGCTTGCACCTTTAGAACGTAAAACCTGCGCCGCCTTCCCTGTAAAAGCAGCAAACTGAACAGAACCATCAACTGTTTCTGCAAAATAGCGCGCAAGCGTCGTCTTACCCGTCCCCGCATAGCCAAAAAGGCGAAAAAGAGGAGAACGCCCTTCCTTCAACCACGCGGCAACAGCCTTCAATGCATTATCCTGTTCCCGTGAAAACTGCATAGCTTACCAACATAAGATTTGCATAAAAAGAGCAGTATTTTGAAAAAAAACTACTATCAAGAAAAAAAAATTATTAAGAATTGCTGATACACGCCCATCTAACAACTTTCGTAGCACAATTATCAATTATTTACCCATTGCTTTTTCAAGATATTGTAACAATCTAAATTTTATCTATACATCGATCTTCTTGGTAACACTTTATGCGTATCAAATAAAATATCATTTTTTACAACAGTAACACCAACAATGGAAGATGCATATCTTAAATTTAAAATAACACCTCTATACGCTTTTTCTAACCAAAATTTAGAATGAGAAAAAGAGCATTGCAATTGCAAAACCCTCACTAGAAAAAATGTCCTTAACAGGATAAGAATAATGTAATTTTTGAACGCTATTTTACACAATCAATCAGCTTTCTTGCACATAAAAAATAAAGTACATCCACTATTACGAAATAATAATAAATATATCAAAAACCTTTTGGCAAAAATAGAAATAGCTCTCAACAAAACGACTTAATCCTATGATGATACACCTATAAGGTTCCTATTTCCCTCTTATCATGATTTTAATAAATTTACTCTTCATGCTACAAATATGTTATATCTCAACGAATAAAGAGAGACATCACGCTTATATGAAGCACGCTTTATCTCGCACAAATATGGAACTTTTTCTGTTTCAACAATAAAATATGGTTCGTAAGTATGGCCTTCTTGGTAGTCTATTATAAGAAAACTGGGACATGGTTTCATGTCCAGCGTAGCACTTCAGGTTCGTCCTCTAGAATATGAGAAAAGCGCAATTCTCCATCAACTGAGTCAAACTTTTTCTTTTTGTCGCAATGTTTTAAAGTTTATAAAAACTAACTGATTAATACTATTCTTATTGCTAGAAATAACAAGACCTCTTTTTATCTATATAGATAATTGATTTTATATATCTTTTTTAAAGTACGGGACGCGTAAATAAAAGTTAGGGAATAGGATTTTCTAACATTTGTCTACAACAGTAGCATTTTCTTTTCTTTGCGCTTCGCTAATCATCTCTAATAATGTTTTGAATGCTTCTAAATCCTCTTGTGAAAAATCTTTTAAAGTTCTAACAAACTCACCAACAGCTTCACGTCTCAACGGATCAGAAGTCTTGATTGTAAAACTTTTGCGACAAGAATCCGATGCTCTTCTCAAAATTTCTGCTACCTCTTGATCTAAAGCATAGAGTTCAATTATCTTTTCCTCCAGTCCTACAGGAACAGATTTTTTGCCAATCTCGACAGAAGATAAAAATGATACAGATATGTCTAATTTCTTAGCCATATCTAAGAGGCGTTCGGAGTGATCAATGCGAAGTTTCCGTAAAATTTTACCAAAAGATGTAACCATATAAAAAGTCCTATTAGAGAAGAAATATTTTCTTCTGATTCTAACAAATCTTTTTATGATTTTCTTCAATTATTACGAATCAAGAGTTCTTTTCGGGGTGGTTTTTTAGCAAAACCAGAGGTCCAAAGGGTCTCTAATTCTAAA
>NZ_JBHIPV010000013.1:0-31127 GCF_042196165.1 Bartonella sp. AP20NXHL
AAAAATGAAGAACCCAAAGAAGGCACTGCTGAGTATAACAAATGGCAAGAGGCAATGGAGCAAGCCAAGGGTAAAGCCGAGGTTATTATAGCAAAACAACGCCATGGTCCGACAGGAATCGTTCCCCTTGCCTTTCAACCCGACTTTACATGCTTTAGTGATTTGGAAAAATAGGAGCAGAAAAATGCGTTAAAGAGAGCTTTAAATACCCTTTGAAAGGCATTTGAAGATCCTTTGAGAACATCTTTAAAACTCTTTAAAAAAAATAAATTGGTACAAAACCTAGTGTCAAAATATACAAAACCCGCTGGCAAGCTACAACAACAGGCAAGCTACATACATACAACTGGCTGGGGAACTTGGATTCGAACCAAGATTGACGGAGTCAGAGTCCGCTGTTCTACCATTAAACTATTCCCCAATAAGCCAATTTTACCATTTCTAGCAGATTCTATAGTGTAGGCAAGTGCAAAAAATCTTTAGATTATCAATAATAAAGAGCGATAGGGATATCATTATAATCCCAGTAGTGGCGGTCTCAATGTTTTAGCATATAGCAATAAGCGAATAAACACATATAAATAGAGCACACCGTGAACGGAAGCATCACAAACTCTTGTTGAAATATTCTCTATATAGGCATACTTTGTTAAAAGACAGCTACTAAATCATGGAGAATTAATGAGTAATATTTCCACTTATCCTGTTCCCCCAAACCTACAGTTGGTATATGTCTCAAATGTAGAATATTCTACCGCTTTTTACAAATTCATCTTCAAGAAAGAACCTGTGTTTACTTTGCCACGCTATGTTGCATTTGCTTTTTCGGGGGATGCACTCTTTGCTCTCTGATCTGGGGGCGATACGCCTGAGGAAAATGCACCTCGTTTTTCAGAAATCGGCATTATGTGGCCTAAGGGAGAGGATGTAGATAAGCTCTATGCGGAATGGAAAGAGCAAACCACTGTTGAGATAAATGTTTTGAAGGAACCGTATACTGATGTATTTGGACGTACCTTCCTAATCAAAGATCCAGACGGACACATTATTCGTGTTTGTCCACTAGATTAAAAAGCCTGAGATCCGATGTTTAATCGTCTGAATTATAATACCTGAATTATAATAATTGTCTGTTTCCAAAACCTATAAGCTATGCACCTTAAGAGGCTTACTTACGACGCGTGGCTTATCCGTTCGGTGCTGTTCCATTATATTCAGCCCCACAACTTGCCTGTTCCCACAGGCGGCCTCATTGGCTTGGACATCAGTCGGCGTTATTGCATGGCCAGTGATCAGTACCTGTAAATCATAGAAGCTATCCCTCATCGCCTTATGTGGAGTCTTTTGTTGGAATGGGAGGAATATTCTTTACAAGGAAATTGATATCTTTATGAAGTTAAAAAGGTACTGTACATAAAAACTAATAAAATCAATACATTAAGTGCAGTTATTTTGTATAAACCCACTTAAGAATCCATACTTTTATGCATGTTTGAATTGATCATTTTTTATATAAGATTGCCATGGATGAATAGACCATAAAAAGCAAATCATGATGTAAATATTATAACGCATGGGTGCATTCAAATGAAATGAAAAGCGGTTATCATTCATAACAGGTCATAAATTTTATGATACGTTTTTATCACAGCACAAATCACATTGTTTTAAATTTCAGTCGTTTGGAATTATCGATAACATAAATTGTATACATTTAAGAATGGGATGTGTTTTGCTCTTTATTTGAGTGCAACCTTAAAAGGAATAATCGTTTGAAACTATCATAAGCTTATGGATTGAGTTCATAAAGATTGCATAAAAGAATTTAAAGACAAGATCGTTTTTAAAAACGCTTACTAAAAAGTTAGTAAATGATAGGCAGGCATTATATAGATACTATCATCACAATATAGAATGAAAATCACAATGTTATGTCTTATGAAACTGAAAACCTTTTAATGATATAACGCAAGCAAGCGAGCAAAAAACGTTTTAAAAGTTACAGTTTAAAAATACGAAACCAAATGAGCTCCCCCCAAATTGGGGGGCACCTATTGAAAAAAAGATGAGGCAGCAAAATTCAAAACCATTGTAACATCTAAGGCATGGGATTTTATTTAATTTTGAGTCAAAAGCTATAATGTTTAAAGATGGCTCTATTCTAAAGATAATGCCTCCAAAATTGGATTGGTTGATTTTGCCAACTCAAATTTGAGCTGGTTAATTTGCAAAGAAGTTACATTTGAGTGCAAAATGAAAAGATACTTATGAAAGCTTTATTGAGAAGACATTCATTTAAGATGCATTTTCTTTTGATTGGATTGATAAAGTTACTAAGCTTTTATAGGCTCTATAATGCTAATGAATGATATCAAAATCATAGCTATCATTTACGTTTCTTTTGATAAGTTTTCATATTTCTAATAGAGCACTTGCAATATGATACGTTTTGTATATATGCATTCATTACTCCATTGTGGATGATTCATTCGAATCTTATAATCAATATCTGAAAGCCGCGTCATATCATTTGGCACGGCTTTCTTTTTTTGAATTCTCTTTAGATAGGTTTATAGCTATTAGATAAGGCGTTCCCATAAACATAGCCAGATATACGTGTATTACTATGGAAAGGATTTATTTGCGAGAGGATTACCAGACGATGTTTGCTTTGCTTGTGCAATTAAAGGGAAAGTCAATGATGTGCCTCAGATCCGAAAAATCTTTAGCCAATTTAAGATAAAAGAGGTTGGCACATCTTATACATGTGGTTCAAAGAATCCACACCGGCTCAAGAGCTTATCATCTCAATTGCAATTTTTAGAGGAAGAGAAAAATATGCATGAAAGGGATTTTAAATAACCCTTGAAAGTTTTTGAAGATCCTTTGAAAAAAATAAATTGATGCAAAACCTGCTTTCAAATTATACAAAACCCGATGACAAGCTACAATCATTAAATACTGGCTGGCATTAAATACTGGCTGGGGAACTTGGATTCGAACCAAGATTGACGAAGTCAAAGTCCGCTGTTCTACCATTAAACTATTCCCCAATAAGCCAATTTTACTATCCCTAGCAGATTCTATAGTGCATGCAAGCGCAAAAAATCTTTATGATTATCGATAATAAAGAGCGATAGGGATGTCATTAATTGTTTTGATTTGAATATCGACATCATAAATGTCTTTAAGAATTTTTGGTTGCATAATTTCTTTTGGAGTCCCACAATAGGCCGCTTTCCCATTTTTCAATGCAACAATCATATCTGAGTAAGATGAGGCAAAATTAATATCGTGCATAACAATAAGAATGGTTTTTTTCAGTTCATCAGCTGTGCGGCGTAACTGCTTCATCATAGAAACGGCATGTTTCATATCCAGATTGTTTAATGGTTCATCTAAGAGAAGATAATCAGTGTCTTGGCAGATAACCATGGCTATAAAAGCGCGTTGACGCTGACCGCCAGAAAGCTCATCTAAAAAACGGTCTTTTAAATCTTGTAAGCCGAGATAGCGTAGCGCACTGTCGATAAATTGTTTATCTTCATGTGTATACCAGCCTTTTGAATAAGGATAGCGTCCGAAACTTACTAAATCGTACACGGTTAAGCGAAAAGACAAAGGATTTTCTTGACGCAGAATTGAGAGTTTTTGAGCCAAAATATCGTGGGGCATTTTATCAATATCAAAGCCGTCGATATGAATTGTACCATTATGGTGTGGCAAAAGACGTCTTATCAGCATTAAAAGAGTTGATTTTCCCGAACCATTGGGTCCAATGAGAGAAATAATCCCCCCTTTGGGAAGACGAAGGCATAAATTATCGATAATCAATCGTGCTCCGTAAGCCTTGGAAAGATGATTGATCTCAATCATTTTAGTTTTCCCTTCATCAGTAACATTAAGAAAACAATACCCCCACAAAACTCAATGATAAAACTTAAACGCCCTGCCATATGAAAAATTTGTTCTAAAATAAATTGTCCCCCCACCAAACAAATAATCGCTAACAATATTGCAATCGGCACAACAACACTGTGTTTTGCTTGAGGAGAAAGTTCATAGGAAAGGTTGGCAACTAACAGTCCAAAAAAGGTGACGGGGCCTACTAATGCGGTGGAAATGGATACGAGAATGGAAACAAAAATAAGGACAGCTGTCGCACTTTTGTGGTAATTAACGCCAAGATTGAGGGCATTTTCACGTCCCAAAGCCAAAATATCAAGAAGATGACGGGAATGCCATCCAATCAGACTCACAATGAAAACAATGATTGTGGCAAAGCTTATTAATGGTGTATTGAATTTATTAAAATTTGCAAACATAATATCCGTTAAATTCATCATTTGGTCTGGATTGAGTTGCAATTGCATAAACATCCGTAAACTGAAAAAAAAGCCGCCTAAAACAACACCGATTAAAAGCGTCAAATGAAGCCCTTTTAGGCTTCCTGAAAAGAGCCAGCGAAAAAGGCTTATTGAAAAAAGAATAAGAATGAGGGCTTCAAGAACAAGCTGTCCTTCTTCATTCAAAAAGGGTAAAGAAAGAGAGCCTACAAAATACATTAGGGCAGTCTTTATTAAAATATAAAGCTGATCAAATCCCATAATTGAAGGGGTAAGAAGACGGTTATTAACGATTGTTTGAAATAAAACCGTAGAAACGCTTATTGCGTAGGCAATAAGAAGCAGAGAGGAAAGTTTTGTAAGACGAAATTTCCATGTATAAACATTGATATTCCATGTCATGTAAAGACTAATGATAGTACATGCTATGATGATAAGTGTTGTTAGTACACATATTGTTTTTCTTCTTCTATCCAAGACGCTTTCTCCAGCGTAAAAGCAGTATCATAAAAATAAAACTACCGATTACACCCATTATGGTGCTGATGGGAATTTCAAGAGAGGGATGAATTATTCGTCCTAAAAGATCACAAATCAAGACCAATCCTGCACCGCTGATGGCCACCCAAGGAGCGGTATAGCGCATATTATCTCCCATGAAACTTGAAACAATATTTGGAATAATCAACCCAACAAAAGGAATACGGCCAATGGTACAGACAACAACAGCAGTGATTGAGGCGACAATAAAAAGACCAAAAAACATGACAACACGATAATTCAATCCAAGGTTGTTGGTTAAATCTTCTCCCAAACTTGCAACCGTAAAGCGATCAGCAGTACAATAGGCTAGAATACAAAGGGGAAGGGATAACCATAAGAGCTCATATTTTCCTTCAAGAACCATCGCAAAACTGCCAAATAAGTAAGCTTGAAGAGAAGGGAGTAACATTTCATAATCTGCAATGGCATTGGTTAAAGAGCCAATAATATAGCTTAGCATAATCCCTGTAAGGGGTACAATGAGAGCAGATTTTAGAGGAATGCGTCGCAATAAAAACATAAAAAGTAAAGTGCCTGCCATGGCAAAAATTGTCGCAACGACCATTTTTCCTAAAACAGGAATATCGGGTAAAAAAATCATAATAAAAAGAATGCCAAGGGAAGCAGATTCAATGGTTCCAGTGGTTGATGGCTCGACAAAGCGATTGCGTGTCAATAGTTGCATAATCATGCCTGAAAGTGCAAGTGCTGCGCCTACTAAAAGGATTGCAATGGTACGAGGAAGACGTGTTTGCCAAAAGATAAGCCACGCATGGGGATCGGCTGCGAATAGGTCAGAAGGTGTGACATCAGAATAACCAACAAAAATGCTGAGGATAGACAGGAAAATTAGAAGTGTTATGGTTATCCAGTAATTCTTCACGTTAAATCATTTTCTAACAAAATCTACAAAAAGCAAAGACTGCTTAATAAACAACCTCTGCTTTTAAATTTTATTTATATAGCAAGCAAGCTCTTTTGTACGCTTATTTGCTCTTTGTAAAGGCTTCATTGATCTGCTGTGCGGTTTCAATGAGTGCCGTTAAACCACCATTTGCACGATACCAGCTCCAAGAGTCCAAATAAATAATTTGGTTTTGTTTGCTCGCTGTTGTGCGGTGAACAAGCTCATTGTTGAGCAATTGTGCTGCGGATTGTCCTTCCCGTCCAATGGCTGCATCGCGATCAATCACTAACAACCAATCAGGATTGGTTTCAAGAATGAATTCAGGAGAAATGAGTTGTCCATGTTTTTGCACGGTAAGTTTATCGGTTGCAGGGGCAATTCCAAAAGCGGAGTGAAAAATATCGAAACGTGATTTTGGTCCGAAAGCACTGATTTTTCCACCAGAAGTCATGAGTATGAGCCCAGTGCCTTTTCCTTGGGTATTTTTACGGACTTCAGCAAAAGCTTCATTGAGTTTTGCAATTTCCTGTTCTGCTTCTTGTGTTTTGCCAAAAATTTTTCCAAGGATAGACACATTTCGTTTAATATCTTCAAGAGAATTTTCGTTTTCTACGGTTAGATCAATTGTTGGAGCTATTTTGGATAAATCTTTATATTTTGCTTGAGTTCTGGAGGAAATAATAATCAAATCGGGTTGAAGAGTGGCAATTTTTTCATAATCTGGTTCAAAAACGGTTCCAATTCTTTCATATTTTTCATCATTAAATTGTTGCAGATAGGAAGGTTTTTTTCCTTCGGGAAGGCCGATAACGGCTTTGATACCAAGGCGATTCATATTATCTAGCGAAGCAAGATCAAACACAACAACCTTTTGCGGAGAAGCGGGAACAGAAGTCGTGCCTGAAACATGATCAATCGTTACATTTGTCTGGGTACTGGTATTTGCAATACTCGTATGAGTCCACAAAACCGTTGCAAAGCTGATGGCAACCAGTAAAACAGAAGTCATCCATTTCATATATTTTATCATCGTGATTTTATCCTTTTATCTGATATTACAAGGGGTTGTGCAATTAAAAACTTAACTTTGGTATTTTTATGCACAAAATGAAGCGTAAATAAATAACACTATGTTGTAAAATTGACTTACATATGTTACAAATCGTTCACTTACCTCATTTTCACTTAATTCTAGTGTTTTTGCAACATTATTTAGAAAGTTTGACATATGATCAATGTATTTAAAAAGCGTACACGTTTGTACGCACTGACAACAAGTGCTTTCTTCTTTTTACAAGGTGTAGATGCTTCTATGGGGGCTGGTTGGTTTACACTACCTTCATTTTCATTGCCATCATCATTATCGTCATTATCATCATCATTATCATCATCATTATCATCATCAATATCATCTTTAACCTCTTTAGGTGGAGGATCGAGCTCAGGAGCTACAACACCACCCGAAGGAGTGGAGACTTCTGGAAGAGCAGAATCTAGAACCGGTGATTCTGTTGATAGTGGTTCTGTTCAGGATCAGGCTCGGATTGGGCCTGTTTTAAGTTCTATTCGACCTATTAGTGCTTGTCATTCTAGAAAGAATAATGTTTTTGTTCCTGGCATGATACGGAATATTGCAGGGAATAGTGTTCGTATTGCGGGTGGTGCAGGTGCTGTGCCTAATGTTGCGAGTGGTGCAGGTGCTGTGCCTAATGTTGTGGGTGGTATTTCAGATGGTGTGGGTGCTGTGCCGGGGGTCCCAGGTTCAGGCGTCTTATCTACTCGGATAAAAACAGTAGAAAAAACAGTAGAAAAAGTGGCGCAAGAAGGTGTACCAGCTGGCTTCGGTGGCCCATTAGCTCTTGTACAAGATACATTATCAGGTAATATAGCAGGAGCAGGAGGAGGATTAAACACTGTAAGTCAACAAATAACTATATCAGGTGTTCCGAGTGGCGAAAATATAACGAACCGGCCTGCTATTCCAGGTGTTGGTCCTGGTACTATAACAAATGATGCTTTGAGTAGCATGCCAGGTGTTCCAGGTGCAGGCGGTGTACCTACTAGGAAAGCAAGAGCAGCAAGAGCAGAACATGTGGAAGAAAGAACAGCAATAACAAGAGCAATAACAGATGGGGAGAGAGCACGTGCCGGGTTTGCAGGTGTACCAAGTGGATTAGATGGAGAGTTGGTTAGAGGATTAGATCTTCCAAAAACTGTAGATGTGTGGAAATTATTTAATATTCCGCGAAGAGATAATTCAAGTGGTGGTGAAACATATTTGCCAATGGGGGAAGAGGCGCTAATCGTACAAAAAGCGAGTGCAGATGGTCTTGTTGGTATGCCAGGTATATCACGTCCTGTATTGAATTCTTTACCAGCTGATGTATCAGGTAATATAATCCCTGGTGTGAGTGTATCTGTGCCAGTTGGTGACGGTGTTGGGGCTATAGAATTTATAGATTCTGTGGAGGCCGGTAAAGGATTAGCTGATTTACTCAATGGTGATCAGCGAATATATGGGTCTATTTCCTGTAATCAGTCCGGAGTATATACTCTAATAGGGGGGGCGATTATAGCGGATCAAGGTGAGAATGCTGTAAATGTGGAATCTCCTTCTGATGATGGGAAAGTAGTTGTTAATTTGGAAGAATTATCCATTGAAAGTATGAAGATTGAGAAAGAACTTTCTGAAAGTTTATCTTCGGCGGGTATACAGAATGATAAAGTAGATATAGAGAACATAAGTAGTTTATATAGTCTTGATCCGCTTTATGCTGGTGTATATGTCAGAGATTCTTCTCAAAATATGAATGCAGAGGTTAATTTGAAAAACTCAAATATTCAGGGTTTTTTTATTGGGCTTCGGGCTGAAGGGACTGGAAAGATCACGATGGTGGGGGGAGGGATTAGAGATACGTATATAGGTGCTCTTGCTAGTGATGGTGGGCAGATTTTTTTAAAGAATGTAGATATTAATGTTAAAAGAATCGGCTTAGTTAGTTTGGGTGCATCTGTTATAGGGATGAAGTCTGGGGCAATTAATGTAAAAGAGGGTGGAAGAGGAGTTATCTCTGCAGAAGAGGGGACTGTTCTACTAGACGGGACGGCTATTACAGTTGCTGAGGAACCAAAAACTCAAGAAGCAGATGCTTCAGAGACGAGTATAGGGTTATTGTCACTTGGGGGTACTGTTTCCTTTAAAAATGGAGAGCTTAAAGCTTCCAATACTATTGCTTTGTTGGTAAATGATAACTCTGAGAATAATATCTATGGAGTTTCGGATGCACTAGATGTGGAGGATGATGATAACGATGATGATAACGATGATGATGTAACTTTGAAACAGCAGAAACTCGACACTGGTGACGTTGTTGGTGAGGTGATCTCTATTGAATCTGAAGATAGTGCTGTACTTGATAGTGTTAGTTCCGCGTTTTTTGAGGTTTTATCCTCTGTGGAGGATTTTTTAGGGGAGGATGCCGATTCTAATGCATCTTCTGGAATTGCTGCTGAAGATTCTGCAGATGTGTCGGATGCAGATTCTAGGGTTATCAAGTTAATAGTTTCTGATATTCAAAATTCAACTATTAAATTGACAGGTAAGTCTCGTGGTGTATTTTTTGGTGATGTACCTTCGAATGTGAGGGAAGAAAATAGTCAAACGAGTGTGAGAGAAGAAAGTGGTCAACATGGACAACAGAGTCTAGTAGAGGGTGGAACAAAAGATAATAGAGATAGTTTGCATGCAGTTCTTTTGAAAAATACTTCTCTCAAAGTTCCTGATGGTGTGGTCGTTTATGCTAACAGTTTGGATGGGTACGTCGTTGTAAAAGATGACTCAACTCTTTCGGGTGATTTAGTGTTGAAAGCTGAAGAGGGAGCGCATTTGTCGGTTCTTGTTGAAGACTCTGTCGTCATGGGGGGAGCTCACGTTGATAAAAAATCTCAAGCTAGGCTTTTTCTATCTGGGGGATCAGAGTGGTATTTAACAAAGAAGCTGCATAATAGTTTGGAAGATTCAGATACGGGTTGTGTAGATTCATGTCTTTCATCTATGAAACTTGTAGATAGTAATGTTAGATTTTTTACTTCTTTGAAAGATGGAAGTACATCTAAGAAAGATATTGAGTATCGAACTCTTCGCATAGGAAATGGGAAGGGAACAGTTTATAGTGCTTCTGCCGCTTCTGGTGCTCCTGATGCTTTTGGTGCTACAATTTACTTCAATGCAAATTTGATGCCTAGCAATACAGAAAAATCTCAAATATCTGACAGATTGTTGATTCATGGTGATGTTTCTGGGAAAACAATGGTAGTTGTGAATGATACTTCTGATGGTATACCACAAGAGGATACACCTCATAGTATTTCAATTATTCAGGTTTTTGGAAATGCAGAGAGGGATTCTTTTAAGCTGAAAGGTGATTATATTACACGAGAAGGGTTGCCTTATAAGTATGTTCTTCGTGCTTATGGTCCAACTATTCCTCCGAAAATGCAGTATTTCGATAATACATTACTTAAAAATAGTGGAAGTGTTTGGGATTTTCGTTTAGAAAATGAATATTTTATACCTCTCGTTTCTGCTTATACTGCTACTGCTAATTTTCAACCTGTTTTTAAAGTTAAGCCAAAAGTTAAGCCACTTGTTGCAGTTGCTTCTCCTAAAACTGAAGTAGATACTAATGCTGATACTGGTGCTGGTGAAGTAAATAATGAATTCACAACTTCTCTTGTACATGGAGAATCTGCATCTGTAGTCTCTGTTCAAGGTAATTCACTTTTGAGATCTGAAACATCTGACGGATTTTATGAAGATGATGAATATAGTGAATATGAAGAAGATGATGAAGAAGATGATTTTGAGGTATTTGTATTGTCTGAAGATTTATTGTCTGAAGATTTAATGCGTACCGTTTCACCTGTTACTCCATCTTCGTCATCTGTCACTCCTCCTGTATCCGGAAATTTGGCACCTTTAGTACCTCCAAGAGTTAATTTAAGTGGGAAATCTGATACTAGTAGGGGGCTTGTAATATCTGCAGATGAAATTTCTGTAACACCTGAGTATCATACTGTATCTAAGAGGCCATTACCTATAAAGTCAGCTGCTGCTATGAGGTCTTCTTCTCCATCTGCTATACCTTCTAATGGAGCTGCTGCTATACCTTCTAATGGAGCTGCTGCTATACCTTCTAATGGAGCTGCTGCTATACCTTCTAATGGAGCTTCTGCTATATCTTCTAATGGAGCTTCTGCTACATCTTCTAATGGAGCTTCTGCTACATCTTCTAATGGAGCTTCTGCTATGAGGTCTTCTTCTCCTGTGGTTTCTGAGATATCTGCTATACCTTCTAATGGAGATTCTGCTATGAAGCCTTCTGCTTCTGTAGTTTCTGAGACACCTGCTATATCTTCTAATGTAGCTTCTGCTATGAAGCCTTCTGCTCCTGTAGTTTCTGAGACGTCTACTGTATCTTCTAAAGGAGCTTCTTCTATAAATGCTTCTGCTTCTGTAGTTTCTGAGACGTCTACTGTATCTTCTAATAGAGCTGCTTCTATGGAGCCTTCTTCTCCTGTGGTTTCTGTAAAGCCTGTTGCATCTTCTAGAGCTGTTGGACGTGTTCTTATGATTAGTAATGCTGGTGGTGGAGATGTTTCTTCTAAGAAAACGGTTTCTTCTACGTGTGATGCTATACAGAATAATGGTGTGAAGGCGTTGCAAACTCCTTATTCATGTAGTGATGGTCAATCTCGGACAATAACCAACCTTACATTGAAGGCAAGCGATAAAACTCAGCATCCTATGCATGTAAAAAATCAGGATACGGTTATTAAGTTAGAGGGGGCCACCATTAGTGGTGCAGATTTTTCTGATAGAAAAAATAATGTTGATTTTAATGAAATACATGCCGTGAGTGCTGTGCTTGCAGAAGATAAAGCAGAAGTTATTTTGGATAAGAAATCGAAAATCCAATCTTCTGTGATTGGGCTTGAAGCGCAAAGTGGTGGAAAGGTTAAGATGACTGGTGGGACAGTTGATGCGCTTTATGTGGGCGCTTTGGCGGGTTCTGGATCATCTGTTAATTTAAAGGATACGAGAATTAACGTGACGGGGGATTTGGCTGCGGCTGGTTTGGTAAGTCTGGCTGGTAAGGTGTCTATGGACTCTGGGGCTATTACTTTGGAAAAGGGAGTGGCTGTGAGGTCAGAAGCTGGGGGAAGCGTTGAGTTAGACAAAGTTAATATTACTGCGAAAAAAGGACAGGGTAAGTTAGATTCCGCAGATAACTTTGGGCGTGCAGCTTTTCTGTTGAGTGATAATGCTTCTGTTGATTTTAAGAATGGGAATGTTGTGACTGATGCTCATGCTTTGTGGATTATGAAGTCTGATGATAATGTGGTTGAGACAGGCTCTTCTAGGAGAGGGAGATCTTCTGAGGTTCGTCCTACTACGAATCATGCAAATATCGAGTCTTCTATTGTTACAGTGGAAGGTAATGGAATCTATGGTATATATTTTGATGGAGGAATACAGAAAGAAGCGAGTCAACAAAATCGGAGTGAGGATTTAGCAACTGAGAAAGCAATTGTTGTTAAGCGGAGTACTGTATCCAAACAGGAAAAAACGCTTGTAGGCATAACAGGGACAGTTTCGTTGAAAAAAACTGATTTTGAAGTTGCAAGTGGTATAGCGATCTATGGTAATAATTCTGGTGGTCATGTTTCAGTAGAAAATAAAACAACTCTTGTTGGTGACTTGTTGTTGAAGGCTGAGAATAATTCCAATATATCGGTATCGGTTGATAGTTCTATTGTTAAAGGCGATGTTCGCGTTGATAAAAGTTCTTATGCAAAATTAGATTTAATTAATCAATCAGAGTGGATTCTAAAAAGAAGTGCACAGAGGAATTTGGGTACTCCAGATTTAGGATGTGTGGATTCATGCGTTTCTTCTGTAAGTCTTGTAAATAGTACTATTGATTTTGCATCTTCGGAATCTGAAGGAAAATATCAGACTCTCCATATTGGAAATGGGAAAGGAACAGTTTATGCTGCACAGGGTAATGCTGCAATTCATCTCAATGCACGTTTAAATCCTCGTGATCCGAATAATCAGCAAGTCACTGATCGGCTTGTAATTCATGGTGATGTTTCTGGAAAAACAAAAATACATGTACGAGGTGATGCGGGCAATGTAGGAGATGGTAAAGCGAATGCCAAGATTGCTCATACTGTTTCAATTATTCAGGTCTATGGTCAAGCAAAGAAAGACTCTTTCCAACTCGATGGCAATTATGTTGCACTGAGAAACTCACCTTACAAATATACTCTTCGTGCTTATGGTCCAGAAGCGACTTCGAAACAGGAGCATGTTCAGCAGAAATTTGTTAAGGATGGTGGAGAATTTTGGAACTTCCGTCTAGAAAATCAGTATGTTAAGTCTGTTGGATCTGCTGCCCTTCCTGAACAATTTGTAAGGTCTGTTGTTCCACAGGTTCCAACTTATCTTGTCTTGCCTAATAGCGTATTCCACGCTGGTTTGATGGATATTAGCAATCAAAATAAGCAATTGGAGACGTTGCGGATGACTTCTACAGGAATGGTAGAGGTTCGTGGAAATCCCGCTTTATACTTGCGCGGCTATGGTGGAAGTTACCGTTATGCTTCAGATCTTTCCGCACTTGAATATGGTTACGACGGCGATCTTAGTTATAATGGTGTAGAGGCAGGTGTTCTGCTGCAAACTATTGAAAATGCTGACAGTGTTATATCCTTTGGCGTTATGGGAACTTATGGAAAACTTTCTCTGCAGCCTTTGAATGTTGAGCAAAGCCAGAAGAGTGCATTTGATAAATGGACTGCTACGGTATATGGTAGCATGCAGCATAATGCTGGCTTCTATGTCGACGGTCTTTTATCCTATGGTCTGTTCAAAGGTGATGTTCTCACCCTTGCACGGGGTAAAACAGCAACATTAAAAGGTAATCCTTTGAGTATTTCTTTAGCTGGTGGTCAGACAATTGCGACAGGATATAAGGGTTTTGTCTTTGATCCGCAGGTTCAGGTTGTGTATCAACATCTCCAGTTTAATAAAGCTCGTGATATTGACAATTTTGATATTGAAATGGGTAACCTTAATCAGTGGGTAGCACGTGTTGGTGGACGCTTAACCAAGATTCCTACAGGTTCTGAAGGCGTGAATGCTATTGCTTTCTATGGTAAGCTTTATCTTGCTCATGGTTTTGAAGGACAACAGTCTGTGAATTTCAATGATGCTTTCAAGTTAGGAGCTTTTGGTTCTTCTCTAGAGGCTGGATTAGGCTTTAATGCCAAATTGTTGCCACAGTTCTCTCTGCATGCTGATATTCTCTATCAACATAAGCTTAATAAGGCTGGTTTTTCGGGAACAAGTTTTTCCGGAGGAGTACGTTATCAGTTTTAATATAAGGTACACTATGTACCTTATTAGAAAAGGCAGCACATTGTGCTGCCTTTTTTCTTTACAACAACTTGTGTTGTTCTTAAAAAATCTCGTCTTCTTTATTAAGCAAAAAAGACATAGTTTGTTTTATGCATGAGAGTACTTTTCTCCGCTAAAGCGAATTTTCTTAAAATTTATGCTACTACTGATGCGATAGAGTGCTTCGCTTTTATCGGCTTTTAAAGCGTTCAGCAGACCGGTATGCGTTACGTTATCCTTTTTGGTACTGTATTGATATTATCTAATATAATATTTGATGTTTTCTAAAGCTCGTTTTTGAGCGTTTGTTTTCTACTGATTTAAATCATTGTTTCATCCATCTCCTTGTGGATTAATTTTTAAAGTTCACAAGGTTTGATTGTGTTTTTAATTAATTGCACGCACTGGTTTTATTTTTTCTTTACACGAAATACAGAATGCATTATACACTCATAAAGTGTGTTTTGTAACTATTCTCTTATAGGTGGTTTTGGCGTAGAGCTTTTGCCAAATTTATTGGGATAATTCATTGCACAGTTCAGATGAGCATGAGGCATGTTCTTTTGTTACACTTTTCGTATTTTTGAGGTGTGCAATGGGGTGTTTTGTAAGTGCTTTTGTTTTTAATGAGAGGGGAAGGAAAGTTTCGAGGGAACTATGATTAAAGTTTTTAGAAATCATGTATGTTTATGTGCTTGTACAACCGCTATCCTCTCTTTGCTTCAAAATGGAAGAGAAGTGTATGCCGCTACAGAGGAGGTCGGTAAACCTTATGTTATAACTGTTACTCCGATTAACGGTATTAGTGTTACTTCTGGTCCTCATCTTAGTGGGAGTAATGCGTATAAGCCTCCCCTTAGTGGAGAGAGTGGGCAGAATTATTATCCTCCTAATATGATTCCTGTTGGCAATAACGATGAGGGTATTCGTGGGGGAAGTGATTATCGTGGGTTGAGTGGAATGGAGGGATCGAATAATGGTCATATAGATAACTCTGTTAAAGATGCAGGCTTTGATGAAAGAGGTATAAAGCGTGGGTTTTATTACTATAATGGGTTGTATTATATATGCGATAATTGCGGGGAGTCTAAAGGGAAGCCTAAAATTGATAATAAATCTTATAAGATTACGAATGAGAACGCTTCCAATTATCCTGAAAATCCTACTGCTATAACGGTGAAAGGAATAGGTACAGAAGTTCGCGGAGAGGATGTAACGGTTAGTAGTCAAGTTGCTGATAAAACTTTTCTAATGGGGGTACATGTATTAGAGAACGGTAAGATTGTTTTGAAAGATCCGATTATCAAAAATACAGTTATAGCCCTTCGTGCGAGTGATGGCGTGATTGAGGTAAAAAATGGAAAGATTAAGGCAAGTCATGAGGGTGTTGATGCAACAGAGAAATCGTTTGTTCTTTTAGAAGATACAGAAATTAAGACAGCTAATGGGAATGCAAGTCTTTTAAGTTATGATCATTCAGAAATTTGGATGTCAGGTGGATCAGTTGATTTTATGAACAGCCATGGGATTTCTTCGATGTTAGGTGGAAAAGTAAATCTCGAGAATGTTAAAATTACTGGGAAGGGTGATAAAGGTAAGGATCGTGCGGTTGTGCATATGGATTTAGGGGGGGCTGTTAATTTAGAGGGTACTACTATTCGTGCTATGGATGTCCATGGCATATTATTAGAAAATATAGTCAATTCTATTCCTCGTCAGGAAGTTAAAGATTTATCAAATGAGGATTCTGATTCAAAGATTCCTGTGACTGAAGTTAATATGAAATCCTCTTCTGTTACCGTAAATGGTAAGGGATCTTATGGTATCTATTTTCGGGGAGAGAAGCCATGGAGTGAAGGTGGGGATAAAAAAGAAGAAATTTCATCAGAGGAAGAAAAAGTTCCACCACGATTAGAAGTTGTTAATTTGGATAAAACAGAGTTTTCTGTTTTAGACGATGCGGCTCTTTATGGTAAAAACATGATTTCTGGTGCGGTGGGGTTGGTACACAGCACTCTTCGTTCAGGGAATTTTTTATTAAAAGCTGAGGAAGGTGCTTCTATAACAGTTTTGGCGGATGCTTCTACTCTTGAGGGTCGCACACACGTTGATAAAAATTCTAATGCTGAGCTTTATTTGGGAGGTCATTCTCAATGGATTTTACAACAACCGTTGCAAAAAGATCAACACGAGGCTGCACATGATTCTTCTATTTCACTCGTGAGTCTTATGGATGAGAGCTCTATTAATTTTAAAAGACACGAATCTTCTTCTGTTGATGATTATCAAACCCTTCGTGTGGGAAAGGGAAAGGGTGAAGTTTATAAAGCACAGGGCGGTGCCTCTATTTCTCTTAATACATACCTGAATAGTGGTGGTGCTCTTGATCATCAAAAGACTGATCGTGTTTTAATTCATGGTGATGTTTCGGGAAAAACAAAGCTCCAAGTGCATGGAGTTGCAGGAAGTCCAGGAGGATATACGGGAAAGGGGGGGAATGCTGAAGGTATTTCAATCATTCAGGTTTCTGGAGAAGCAAAGCAAGATTCTTTTCAGTTGGAAGGTGGTTATGTAGCATTAGATAAATTGCCTTATCAGTATAAGCTTTATAGTTATGGTCCAGGGTCTCATTTGGGAAAAGCAAACATGGATCAAAGATTAGTTGAAGGGAACGGAGATTTTTGGGATTTCCGCCTTGAAAGTAGATCTATAGATTCTGATGTTAAACCTAAACCAGATCCTGACCCAATTCCAGGTCCAGTCCCTTCTCCAGAACCAGCTCCGGAGCCTCATCCTAAGCCGGGCGTTAAGGCTGTTGTTCCGCAGGTTCCGACTTATCTCCTTTTGCCTAATGCCTTACGTCATATTGGTTTGATGAATGTTAACAATCAAAATAAGCGATTAGAAGCTTTGCGAATTGCTTCTGGGGGCTTATTAGAAAGTCGTGAAAATCCTTTCTTTTTTGTGAGCGGTTATGGCGGCAATCATCGTTATACTTCAAATCTTTCTGCGCTTGAATATGGTTATGGCGGCGAGTTTGATTATAATGCACTAGAGGCTGGTGTTTTGCTGAAAGCAATCGAAAATACGTATGGTTCCACTTCTTTTGGAATTATCGGGGCTTACGAGAGATTTTCTTTGCAACCTTTGAATGTTGAGCAGAGTCAAAAAAGTACATTTGATAAATGGTCAGTTACAGCATATGGTGGTATGCAGCATGATGCGGGTTTTTATGTTGATGGTCTTGTGTCTTATGGTTTTTTTAAGGGTGATGTTCTAACAACCGCACGGGGCAAGACGGCAACATTAAAGGGAAATCCTTTAAGTGCTTCATTGACTGCTGGTAAAACATTTATGGTAGGAGAGGACGGTTTTGTTTTTGATCCTCAAGTTCAGGTTGTTTATCAATATCTTCAATTTAATAAGGTGCGTGATGTGGACGGCTTTGATATTGATTTAGGAAAGCTTCATCAATGGATAGGGCGTGTTGGGGGGCGTTTAACAAAGAGGCTGGTCGCTACTGATGAGGCTCAAGTTATTTCTTTCTATGGCAAGCTTCATCTTGCTCATGGTTTTGAAGGAAAACAATTTGTGCATTTTAAAGATGCTTTTCAGCTAGGTGCTTTTGGTTCTTCATTAGAAACTGGGTTAGGTTTTAATGCCCAATTGTCTCAAAAATTTGCGCTTTACGGCGATTTGGTTTATCAGCACAAACTAACGAAAGCTGGTTTTTCTGGAACGAGTTTTTCAGGTGGATTGCGTTATCATTTCTAGTGTTGTTCCTGTTTTTGATTAATCTTTCAAAAAGCCACAAGTTGTACTTGTGGCTTTTCTCATTCTCTATTCATCTTGTGTTATAGCATTTTTACGAGAGTGTGACTTTGCATATCTTTAATATGCTTTTAGGTTGGACTTCTTTCATTTTTTTGAAAAGTCTGAAGAGTTTGTACGTTATTGTTTCAAAATGCGTATTTCAGAGTGATTATTATATTATTTATAATATTTTGATTTATAAAGATATTTTTTAATTTAGGGCGCTGAAATATTTTCAATGCTCTTATGATGAATCCATAAAAAGCATTCCTTTGTCTATTATATGTAAGATTGGCAAGTGGATAATCATTTAAGAAAGGGTCAATATAATTTTGGGAATTATGTTAAGAGGAGAGGATTTACAATATTAGAAATTGGCAAAGACAAAAATGCTACTCAGGCGCAATGAGGGCTGTATCCGATGAACTTTATATTATATCCGCTGTCGTTGTGAAATGGGGATGGAAATAATGAGATATATCTGAGAAAATTGGTGAATGAGAAACACAATGATATATTGTTTTGGAAAATATGTTTTCTTCAAAGGAATTCGATAAATAACAGGATGAAGTCATGTGTCATCTTCACTTTTTAAAAGTACGGCTCTGAATGCTTTCGACTGTTGTAAAGTTGAATTAAAAGGAGATAGTAAAATCGGAACTGATTTTTACATGTTCTTACCCTTTATTAGGCTATCTTGCCATGAATATTGCCTAAAAATGCATATGTAAACTCTTGTTTCTCAATTTTGGCATATGTTTTGTCTGCTTACAAAGTACATATTGTTTCAATATAAGATCTATCGTGAGGATGTTGATTATGTCAGCTCTGGGGGGTGATTAGACAGCAGTTAAGTAGGTGTTTTTAATGCATGTTAACTGATTAAGGGTGTTTTTGAATAACAACTTTAAAGGTGATTTTTCTGTCGTTTTTCAGTTATATTTTGCAAATTATTTGTAAAAGCAACAGATTTAGATTGTATTTTCGAGTAATTTTTTAATTTCATATTTACATAAAACACAAAAAATATTAATAATCCTCTTGTTTTTAAATCAAAATGTATTAAATCTTTCTAATTAAGTTTTTTATACGTTATGTATTGCTCTGTAGTGGGGCGTAATTGTGGTGTAATTATGGTAAATCTATTTAAAAAACGTTTCTCCTTATGTACTTTTACAACAGCATTTCTTTTTTTTGCACACAATGTTGATGTGCATGCAATTTATTTTGAAAATGTCGTTTGTTCTGAAAATGTTATACCTTTTCGGTGCGCTGATGGTAAGAGATATGTCATTCATGATAAAACTTATCAGAAAACTGAGGAAAATAAAGCTAAAGAAGTGGCCATAGAAGTATCTGGAAAAGATACATTGGTGGATGGGCAAAATATATTTATTACTGATATTTCGGATAAAAATACTGATTTGAAAAAAAACTTTTGGAAGTATGGTATAAAGGCGGATAATTATGGAAATGTTGAGATAGGAAGTGGAGGAATTCATTTGTCTCGTGGTATTGGGGTTCATACAGGAGAATGGGGAAAAGTTGGATTATGGGGCGTTTATATTATCGATAATGGTATTCAGGAGATAGATTTAGACAATCATGAACAAGGCTCAGCTTTTCAGATGACCCAAGAAGGTGGTTCTATTTATTACGGGGCAAGTAACGTTAAGGTTGCTAATGCCCACGGTATATCATTGCTGGGAAAAGAAGGTTGGGTTGATATTGTACATTCTAACGTTTCCGTAAATAGTGATGTGTCTTATGGCATACGCTTTGTGGAAGGCGAAAAAGCTGGAAACAAGCACACAGAAAGCGCTTCTGTAAAAAAGGATTCCTATACTTTTTTCGGGGAGAAAGATTTATTTGGAAGTTTGCCAAAGACGAATTTACCTATGCGAGGGGAGGTGTATTTGAGAAAGACTTCTTTTAAAGTTCCATATAGTACAGCTATTTATAGCAACAAATCCGGTGGTCGTATTAGACTTTTAGAAAAATCTGAAATTTCTGGAGATTTATTGTTGAAGGCTGAAGGGGGCGCTTTAGTAAAGATTTCAGCTAATGATTCTGTGCTTGTCGGGGGAGTGCATATTGATGAAAGCTCTTCTGCTGAATTTCGGTTAACAGGTGGTTCTAAATGGACTTTATCGCTGTCAAAATCAGGAAATGAAAAATTACGCAACTTTGGTTCTATAGGTGATTCATTGGTTTCATTGATGCAGCTTATTGATAGTTCTATTGTTTTTGAAAAAAACACAGACAATACAATGAGTGATTATCAAACACTTCGTATTGGAAAAGGAGAAGGTGTTGTTTATCAAGCGCGGGGTGATGCGCATATTTACTTTAATACATATTTAAATAAGGGGGGAGCGATTAGAAATCAGAAAACTGATAGGCTTTTAATTTATGGTGATATTGAAGGAAAAACAATAATACATATGCAAAGCGTTTCAGGAAGTCCAGGAGGGAAAACGGGGAGTGGTGGAAATAACCAGGGTATTTCTATTATTCAGGTTTCTGGAAAAGCAGAGGAGGAATCTTTTCAGTTAGATGGTGATTATGTTGCATTGGAGGGCTTGCCTTATCAGTATAAGCTCTATGCTTATGGTCCAGGATCCCATTTAGGAAAAGCGGATTCTGTTCAAAGGCTTGTTGAAGGTAAGGGAGATTTTTGGGATTTTCGCCTAGAAAGCCGGAATGTTCAGTCATTTACTGATTATAGGCATATTTCTATGGTTTCTGAGCGTACACTTCCTGCACGTGCGTCTTCTGGTGGTGTTGTTCCAGCGTCTTCTGCGGATAGTCTTTCTAAGATTGAAAATGTTTTCCCATCTGGACGAGGTGTGAGATCTGTTGTTCCTCAGGTACCAACTTATCTGCTTTTGCCAAATAGTTTATTCCATGCTGGTTTAATGGATATCAGCAATCAAAACAAGCAGTTGGAGATAGTACGGACTCATCCTAGTGGAATGTTGGAAATTCGTGAAAATTCTGCTTCATTTTTGCGTGGCTATGGTGGAAGTTATCGTTATGTCTCAGATTTATCTGCGCTTAAATATGGTTATGGGGGAGATCTAGGGTACTATGCGCTAGAGACAGGTGTTTTGCTACAAAAAATTGAAAATGTTGACAGTGCTATATCCTTTGGGGTTATGGGGTCTTATGGAAAGCTTTCTCTACAGCCTCGAGATGTTGCACAAAGCCAAAAAAGTACATTTGATAAATGGACTGCTACAGTCTATGGCAGTATGCAGCATGATGCAGGATTCTATGTTGATGGTCTTTTATCCTATGGTCTGTTTAAGGGAGATGTTCTGACAACTGCACGGGGTAAGACTGCAACATTGAAGGGTAACCCTTTAAGTGTTTCCTTGATGAGTGGTCAGAAAATTGCCACAGGATATGAAGGTGTTGTTTTTGATCCACAGGTTCAGGTTGTTTATCAACATCTTCAATTTAATGAGGCCCGCGATATTGATAATTTTAATATTGAGATGGATAAACTTGATCAATTGATGGTGCGTGTGGGTGGTCGTTTGATGAAGACTCTTACTGCACCTGAAAAAGATCGTGATGTTTCTTTCTATGGAAAGATTCATTTTGCCCATGATTTTGGCAAAGAAAGAGCTGTGCGCTTTAAAGATTCTTTCCAATTAGGGGCTTTTGGTTCTTCTCTAGAGGCTGGATTAGGTCTTAATGCTCGCTTGTCTCAAAAATTTGCGCTTCATGGTGATTTTGTTTATCAGCATAAGTTGAGCAAAGGTGGTTTTTCTGGAATCAGTTTTTCTGGTGGATTGCGCTATCGTTTTTAGGTGATCATCTTGGGGTAAGTTGTTTAAAAAGCCACAAGCATAGCTTGTGGCTTTTTATTATTTGTTTGCAACTTTTTAAATAAGCTTTTTAAAAAAATGTTTTTTTTTGCATGAGCGAGTTTGTTTCTTTTTAGAAACAAGATAAGGCTTTCTGGTTTGCAGTTTTCGCTTTTTATGCTGTTTTTCTTCTTTGAGTGTATTTTTATTAAATTCTCTTGAAACCATCGCTTTGGGGTAGAATTTCTATTTATATTTTTACGCGTATTTATAAATAATACAATTTTAAATTGTGATATTTTGAGATTCTGGCTTTACATAAAACATGTGGTCGATATATAAAATACAAAACGTATTTTAAATTATTACGCGTAACCAAAGTTATTAAACAGAACGCGTTTTTTTTGTTTTTAGGGAAGGGGAAGAAAGTTTGTAGAAAATTATGTTTAAAAATCATCTCTCTTTATGTCATTTTACAACGGTTATTTTTTTCTTTGTATACAATACTGATGCAGGTGAGACTTCTTCTGAGAAGAAGCAATATTCATGTAACGAAGGTGCTTCATTTTATCGCTGTAATGATGGTAAAACGCATGAAATTTCCAAGAAAACTTATCAACTTACAGGTGAAAGTTCTGATGCTGCCATAGAGGCATCAGGGAAAGATACAGTCATTGAGGGAGAGGCTATAATCATTAACGGTGTTTCGAATGCAAATGTCCATTCAGAAACAAACGCTTGGACAACAGCTGTAAAGTCCTCAAATGGGGGAGGCGTTGTTCTATTTGATTCCATGTTAAATAACGTGTCGATAGGGGGCGATGTTAATGAGGAGGGGGCTTTTGAGATGCAGGATGGGGTGATTAAAGCAACCAGAATGGGGATCAGTGTTGCGGGTAAAGGGTCGTTTGTTTCTTTGACCAAGACAGAGATTAAGACATCTTCTGATGCGATAGGTCTTTTGAGTCATAATGGTGCAAAAATTTATATGAAAGAAGGAAAAATTGATTTTACCAGTGGTATTGGTGTCCAAACAGGAGGAGATGGAGAAATTAATTTAGATGGTGTTTCTATTACGGGGAGGGGAAAACAGGGGACAAATACAGGTAATCATCGCGAAGCTTCTGCTTTTAGTATGCTGCAGGGGAAAGGCTCTCTTAATTTCCAGAAGGGAAACGTTAATGTCATTAGAGCGCATGGTATTGCCTTGGAGGGGAATGATAATAATACTGCTCATATCAAATATTCCAATGTTTTTGTGAGAGGGAATGCATTTAATGGCATGCGCTTTTTTTGGGAAGCTGTCTTAAATGATAAAAAAACAATTATGCCTGGAAAAGGGACTGTCTATTTGACAAAGACAACCGTTATGGCTCCAGAAAGTACGGCTATTTACAGCCGCCAATTCGAAAGTTTTGTTAAACTCTCACAACATTCAACAGTTTCTGGTGATTCACTCCTGAAAGCTGTTGAGCATTCCAATGTAAAGATTGAGGCTGATGCTTCTACCCTTGTAGGAGGCGCACATGTTGATGGAAGTTCTACGGCTAAGATAGAGTTAAAAAATGGTTCAAAATGGATTTTATCGCGACCAAGATATGACAAATTGCAAAATTCTGATGCGTCTGGTTCTAATTTAGGGGACTATTCCTTCATTTCATCGGTCAATCTTATGGGTAGTTCTCTTATTTTTAAAGAACTAAAATCCAAAACGACTGATGGTTATCAGACACTTCTTATCGGAAAAGGATCGGGGACTGTTTACCGTGCACAAGGCGATGCGCTTCTTTATCTTAATGCATATTTGGATAAAGGGGGAGCTCTGCAAGAGCAAAAAACTGACCGGCTTTTAATCAATGGTGATCTTGAAGGAAAGACGACAGTCCATGTGTATAGTGTTCCTGGAAGCTCAGGGGCATTGACGGGAGATGGTGGTAATAATCAGGGGATTTCCATTATTCAGGTTTATGGACAAGCTGCTGAAGATTCTTTTCAGTTAAAGGGGGGATATGTCACACTTGAAGCCTCCCCCTATCAGTATCATCTTAAGAGTTATGGTCCAGGCTCTACTTTAGGGGCAGCAGATTCAAATCAAAGAGTGCTTAAAAACTCTGGAACATTTTGGGATTTCCGCCTTGAAAGTCAATTTGTTGATTCTTCCTCTCTTGATCCCACTAAAGTTTTTCCCGTTCTTGATTTGGTTGTCCCTCCTTCTTCTGATGATATTCCTTCTTTTCCTAAAATTCATCCTAATATTACTGGAGGAGAGGATGGTTCTATTGATTCTAACTCTCAGCAAAAACCTCAGGAGCCAAGTCTTTCTTCTCCTGTAGATTCTCCTGATCGGGATTTCCATCTTACGACCACACCTAATGTATCTGATGTTTTTGTGCTTGAGATCCCCCATCCTCCTTCCTCTCTTGCACCTGTTATTCCCGCTATTGCTGAATCTAATCCAGTTGCACCACCTGCATCTGGTTCACCTGTTCCGCCGCATGTTTCACCCACTCCTTCTGTTGTTACTCCAGTTGCATCTGGTTCACTTGTTCCGCCGCATGTTTCACCCGCTCCTTCTGTTGTTACTCCAGTTGCATCTGGTTCACCTGTTTCGCCGCATGTTTCACCCGCTCCTTCTGTTGTTGCACCACCTGCGTCTAGTTTTTCTGTTCCGGCATCTGTTTTTGAGCCTTCTTCTCATTTTGAGCCAAATGTGAGAGTCGTTGTTCCCCAGGTTCTGACTTATATTCTTGTGCCAAATACCTTATTTTATGCTGGATTGATGGATATCAGTAATCAAAACAAGCAGTTGCAATCGCTGCGAACTGTTTCTGGTCGGTTATTGAAAAATGATGGAAATCCCGCTTTGTTTTTACGCGGTTACGGTGGACATCATCGTTATACTTCAAATTTATCTGTACTTAAATATGGTGATTATGGCGGTGAGCTTGATTATAATGCACTAGAGGCAAATATTTTACTCAAGAAAATCGAAAGTGCATACAGTACGACATCTTTTGGGATTATGGGGAATTATGGCAAGCTTTCTTTGCAGCCTCGAAAGGTTAAACAAAGTCAAGAAAGTATATTTGATAAATGGACAATCACGGCATATGGAAGCATGCAGCATGATACGGGTCTTTATATGGATGGTCTCTTTTCTTATGGTTTGTTTAATGGAAATGTTCTCACACTTGAGCGAGGTAAAACAGCTACATTGAGAGGTAAGCCGCTGAGTGTTTCCTTAACTGCTGGTAAAACGTTTATGATCGGCAGCCGATATTTTATTTTTGAACCACAAGTTCAGTTTGTTTATCAAAATCTCCAGTTTCATAAGACTCGTGATATTGATAATTTTAATATTGATATGCGAAGCCCAGATCATTGGGGGATGCGTATTGGTGGGTATTTAACGAAGACACTTACATTTACTAAAGATGCTCATGTTCTTTCATTCTATGGTAAGCTTCATTTCATTCGTAGTTTTGATGATAAACAATTTGTATATTTTAAAGATGCCTTCCAGCTTGGTTCCTTTGGGTCTTCTTTAGAAGCTGGATTTGGTGTTTTTTCGCAATTATCTCCAAAAATTATTTTTCATAGTGACCTGATTTATCAGCATAAATTTACGAATGCCGGATTTTCTGGAACGCATTTTTCTGGTGGATTAAGCTATCACTTTTAATTGTATTTTCCTTTAATATATCCTTTGTGGAAAATATAAGTACAAAGCATGGTTTTATAGTGTTATTTTCTGATTTTTGACTTTATGTATAATACAAAACAACTTATTATGACGGCACATAATAAGAATAATAAGTAGATGAACCAGAGGTGTCTTTTCGATTTTTTATGAAGATAAAATAAAGAAAGTTTAGACTAAATTATGATTAAAGTATTAAAACGCCATGTGTGTGTTTTCTTACGACCTCTATTTTTTCTTCGCGCACAATATAGATGTGAGCGCAGAAGGTTATAAACCCTCATGTAATTCTCTTTTTAAATCGTATTCGTGTGATACAGTTGGTGCTGCTTGTACTTTTGGAAGTCGTAATAAGTTATATATGAGTGGATTGGATAGGAAGGACTACAGGTGTTATTTTTACAATACAATCTCATAACATAGTTATTAAGCCGGAAAAAAGTAAAGGGGAAAAGGCGTTTCAGGAATTGGTGGAATTTTAGAATTAAATAGATCTGAGAAGATTACATCAGCAGTGGTTGTGTCAAAAGACAATAAAACTTCTTTTAAAAAGAGTTCTATTATAGGAAATAGCGAAAAGAAAAGTGGTAGAAATGCCAAGTTATCTCAATCTGTGTTTGGTGTGAAGCAGAGCGGTTTTTTTCTTTGATGAAGGTAAGATTCAGGTTTCTGATGTTCATGACATAGCGATTGAAAGTGCAAAACCGGTTTTTAAGGAAAGGTCATTTGAGTTTCGAGATAGTTCTATGTCTTTGGTTTCTTTTGAAAACTCAGAGATCATTCTTCAGGGACAAAGGGTTCATAGTTTGCATTTTAGAGGAAGTACTTCTCAACATGAATATCAAGAGGGAGTGCTTCTTATAAGTTTAGGTGAATTTCGATTTAAAAAGACTGCTCTTCATGTTCTTGATGGTACGGCTATTTATAGTAACGATGCTAGGAGGTATCCTTATATTACGGCATCAGAGGGGTTCGCGTATTTTTTGCTGATCGGTTATTAGATGTCAAAAATAATTCATTTATCGTTCTTGATGCCTATGCGTCTTTTCTTGCAGGAAGGGAACATGTTGAGAAAGGTTTTTATGATAGTGTTGAGTTGTTCAATCAATCTCTATGGACTGTAAGAGCAAATAAAAATGCGCTTGAAAATAATCATAAAAAAGTTCCATATTGTGTAGGTTCATCTATTTTCTTTGTAAGGCTTATTGATAGTTTTATTTTCTTTCAGAAACCAAGAAATGATTTTTATCAGACACTTCGTGTTAGGAGATTGGATGATGATTATGGTTTAGATCATGCTTACGTTGTAGGAGAGGACGCACGCTTATATGTTAATGCATATCTTACTGCAAATGGTAAAAGCAAGGGAATAAAAGCTGATAAACTTCTTATCTATGGTGATGTTTATGGAAAAAGTAAGGTGCATATTGTCGATGTTACAGTGGCTTCAAAAAAAATAAAGAACCAGAGCAAAGGTAAGCAAAAAGACGATAAAAAAGACAGCCTCAGTGTTTCAATTGTTCAGGTTTATGGAAAGGCTGCGGATGATTCCTTTAAATTAACAACAGATTATGTTGCTCTAAGAGGAGCGCCTTATCGATATAGTGTTCGTGCTTATGGTCCCAATTTTTCTCATAGACAGGTAAAGGTGGGGATGGATCCGTTAAAGAGAAAAATATTGAGTATAATGGAGATTTTTGGGATTTCCGACTTGAAGCTGAATATGTTCAGAAACTTTCTCATCTGCATCATATGCGGTTGGAAAATGATGTGTCTCATTCTTTAAGTACTCATACTCATCATAATAATGTTTTAGCTGATCATGATGCTTCTGTTCTTTACCCTGAAGAGGGCGTTAAAGCTGTTGTCCCACAAGTTTCAGCATATCTATCGATGCCTCATGCTTGTTTCAGGTTGGTTTGATGGATATGAACAATCACAATAAACAGCTGGAAACATTGCGTATTGCTGCTGGGACTTTGGGAGAAAAAGGTAAAAAATCCTGCTCTTTTTGCGCGAGGTTACGGTGGAAGTTATCGTTATGTTTCTGACCTATCTGAGTTTCAATATGGTTATGGTGGAAATTTGAATTATAACGCTATAGAGGCAAGTGTCTTGCTCAATGCGATTGAGGATACACATCACACTTTAAGCTTTGGAATAATGGGGAATGATGGAAAAAATTCTCTACAACCTCAAGATGTTGAAGAAAACAAAAAAGTACATTTGATAAATGGTCTATTACACATATGGCAGCATGCAGTATGATACAGGCTTTTATATAGAGGGTCTTTTTTCCTATGGTTTATTTAAAGGGAATGTTCTCACGCAAGCAAGAGGCAAGACAACAACATTGAAGGGAACACCTTTGAGTGCTTTATTGATTGCGGGTAAGTCATTTATGACAGGACATAAAGGGGTTATTTTGATACCGCAGGTTTAGGTTGTTTATCAAAATGTGCGGTTTGATCAGGCGTTTGATATTGATGGTTTTGATATTGAAATAGAAAAACTTGATTTGTGGGTGATGCGTGTTGGCGGGTCTTTAAGAAAGACGCTTGCTGCTTCTGAAGAGGCTCTGGTTGTTTCTTTCAATGGCAAGTTTCATCTTGCCATGAGTTTTGGAGGAAAACAACGTGTACAGTTTGGAGATGAATTCCAATTAGGGGGTTTTGGTTCTTCTCTAGAAGCTGGAATGGGGGGTAATGCTCAGTTATCTTCAAATTTTTTATTGCACGGAGATTTAACCTATCAGCATCGTCTTAGTAAAACTGGTTTTTCAGAGATGATTTTTCATGCGGTTTACACTACGCTTTTATGTATATTCTGAAATATAGAATAACATTTACATAAATATAGAGTATTTTATGAATTGCAAAGCAAGTATTTATTTGTTATACTTAAAACTATTCATATGTTTAACTTAACATTATTTCAGATCTCATTCACTTTTAAATAAAGCGGGGGAGAAGGATTTGCAAAAGAGTTATGGTTAATATATTTAAAAATTATAGGTTGACTTTTACAACAGTTGCTTTTTCTTTTTTTTGGGTTGTAAATATTAATGCTGGCTTTCATGCTTTTGCAGCTCCCTGTGATGAAACAGGGAGCTTTTATACGTGCAGTGATGGTAAAAAACATACACTTGAAAATAAAACTTATAATTTAAAAAGTTCTCAAGAACATGCTCCTGATTCTGCTCCTATTAAGGCTATATATGTAGAAAAAGCAGGTACAGTTGTTGATGCATCTCAGATAAATGTTTATGGCGATGATTCAGGTCAAATATTGACATATGGTGCATATGCAAAATATGGTGCGCGTCTTAATCTAAAAAATTCAAATTTTAAGAATGTACGTGCTCTTCATGCTGAAAATGCGGTCATTAGCATGACAGATGGGTCAATTACGGAAACTTCTCACGCTATGTATGCATTGGGTGAAGAAGCGGATATTGCTTTAGTGCGTGTAAAGATTGAGATTGAGCCAGACAACCTGCAAGATATCGGGTTTGTGAGTAGACTTGGTGCAAAGATTAGGATGTCAGGCAGTACTGTTACATTTAATGGGAAAGGTAGATTTTCATCATTTTATGGGGGAGGGTATAATTTCGATAGTACTATCATTAAGGGTAAAGGAAAACAAAAAACTACTATCGTCGATGAGGAAGGTTTTGATAAAATACCAGAAGCTTTCGATGTCTCTCAAGGAAGTAATGTTCAATTGAGTAATAGTTCTATTGAACTGAGTGATATGCATGGTTTTTTGGTGAAAAATTCTTCGGTTGATGTGAATGATAAAGAAAAGTTGTTGTGGAAAGCATTTAGTTCATCGGATGAATTTAAGAAGACAAATATTAAGATTAACAAATCCAATGTTTCTGTGCAGGGTAAAGGAGTACATGGTCTGTATTTTTATGGATTAGAACCAGAGGAAGGGTTTAAAATAGCTGATTCAACTAATGAAATGTTGTTACAAGGCAGAAATATCATTATAGGAAAGGCATTTGTTCAGTTATCAAAGACAAACTTTACAGTTCCAGAAGGTATCGCCATTTATAGCACTGGGACTGATGGTTTTGGGGCTAAAGCTACCCTTGAACTATTGGACGATACAAAAATCTCTGGTGACTTATTAATAAAAACTGAAAAAGATTCTTCTCTTCTTGTTCAAGCATATTCTTCAACCCTTATAGGGGGAGTGCGCATTGAAGATAGGTCTCGCGTAGATTTACAGTTAAAAAATGGTTCAACATGGTATCTTACTAAAAGTAAATATCAAGGTTTAGAAGAAAAGGATGTTACGGTTTCATCGCTTTCTACTTTGAGTCTCCTTGATAGTACGCTTGTTTTTGAGAAATATGTCTCTCAAGATTATCAAACATTGCATATTGGAAAGAAAATATACAATAAAGAAGATGTTTATGCATTAGATGATATTGGTAAAACAGCGGGTGTGGATGACGTATACAATAAAGTATACAGTGCGGAAGGTAATTCTCGGATTAAGATGAGCACATTTATGAATAATGATGGTTCATTTGATCCTCAAAAAACTGATCGCGTTTTAATCTATGGTGATGTTTTGGGAACCACGCTCATTGGAATGGAAAAATTTCAAAAAGCTTCAGATCCAAACGTGATTGACGGAAGTCATCAAAGTGTTTCGATTATTCAGGTTTTTGGAAAAGCAAAGGAAGATACTTTTAAGCTTTTGAATGATTATGTTGCGATAAATGGATTTCCTTATCAATATAAACTTCGTGCTTATGGTCCTGGTTCTTCTTCTGGAGAAGCAAGTCCCGAAAATAGATTGGTTGAAGGGGAAGGAGATTTTTGGGATTTTCGTCTCGAAAGTGTTTACATTAATCCTGAATTAGATCCTTCTGAATCTATTTCAGTTCCGTCTATTAAGCCTACGTCCACAGTTTTACCACCTAAATCTGAAGAAGAAACTATACCTTCTGAACGGCCATCAGAGACTATTGCGCCTGAACAACCTCCTTCTGTTAAGCCACCGCTTATACCATCTACACCTTCTTTGCCTGAAACATCTGAGCCGTCTGAAACATTTATTCCTACGGATTCTACTCTCACTCCTTCTGCCCCTGTTTCGCCTGTACTTCCCTCTGTCCCCTCTGTTCCAGAGGACGCTTCTTCCGTGCAACCTATGCCTGCATCGCTTGTTCCAGTTGAAACTTCTACTGATGAGGTTTTGCCATCTAAGCCCTCTGTTTTAGAGGATATTTCATCTACGGATTCTGTTCCCACTCCTTCTGTGCCTGTTGAACCTAGAGTTCCTTTTGTACCAACTGTTCCAGAGTCTCCTTCTACTGATGAGGTTCGTCCATCTGAGCCCTCTGTTCCGGAGGACACTTCATCTCCAGATTCTGTTTCTCCTCCTTCTGCCCCTGTTGAACCTGCACGTCCTTCTGTACCAACTGTTCCAGAGGACCATTCTTTTGTGCAACCTATGCCTGCACCGTTTGTTCCAGTTGAAGATTCTACTGATGAGGTTCGTCCATCTGAGCTCTCTGTTC
>NZ_JBHIPV010000014.1:0-23439 GCF_042196165.1 Bartonella sp. AP20NXHL
ATATAGCATTTTGAATTTCATGACCTTTATTTCCTACCTCGGTAAAAAAATACCGTGGTTATAAAATCGATCTTGTCCTTAATCCTTTTATGCAATCTTTAAAATGTTCGCTGTTATGATGATGCTGTTATGACAGCTCTCTATTTTACGCTTCTAATTTTGAGAACTGTAATTTTATGTTTTTATCATGTGATTAACAATCCAATCTTTAAAACAAGATGGGATCTTTAAACGTATGCGATTTGTGCTGTGATAAAAACGTATCATAAAATTTATGAACTGTTATGAATGATAACTGCTTTTCATTTCATATGAACGTTTACATGCGTTATAATATTTACATTATGATTTGCTTTTTATGGTCTATTCATACATGGCAATCTTATATAAAAAATGGTCAAATGAATCATGCATAAAAAGATGGATTCTTGAGTGGATTCATATAAAATAATTGCACACAAACTATTGACTTTATTGTGTTTTTTGATATGATACCGAATTCTGCTTGTATCACATCCACTTGGCTTTTACGCGGGTGTAAAAACATAACCGCATCAAGGGAAGGAACATCAACACCTTCTGAAAGGCAGCGTACATTGGTTAATATACGGCAGACATTCTTACCCGCATCTTCTTTCAACCAATTAAGTTTTATCGTACGGTCTTTGGCACCAGATTTTCCATTAATATGATCTGCTTGACAGTTAAGAGGGGGAATATTTTTATGGTTTTCATGAAGATCAAGTAAATCTTTCTTAACTTCTTCATCATTGAATGTGTCACGAATGCGTTCAGAAGTTTTAATATCTTTACAAAAAGCCAAAGCTCGGTGCATGGGTCTTGTATCATCTCCAAGATCAATTTTCAGATCCATTTTGGTAAGAGCTTGATAACAACCCATGATCTTTGTTCTATCATCAAGAATAAGTTCATAATTCTCATCTGTCATCAGATGCTGGATAGATTTACTCACTTCTCCTTCATCAACACCTAAAACGATAATCTTGTAAGGCGTTAAAAGTCCATTCTTTACAGCATGGGAGAAACTATAAGAATAAAGGATTTTGCCATAAAGCTCTTCATCATCCATAGAAGCCAGAACAGCATCAATCTCATTAGCTTGTTTTTTGGCATTATCACTAAAGATACGAGGGGTTGCTGTCATATACAGACGTTTCTTGCCCCGAATAAGGCTATTATTATGAACCTTGATAAACTCAGATTCACTCTTGTCTGTTCCTAACACAGCTCCAGTGGTACGGTGCGCTTCATCACAAATGATCAGATCAAATTCCGGTAAAGCATATTTCTTTTGCGCATCCGAAATCACTTGTATCGAATGGTAGGTAGCAAAGACCACAGTCATTGCATCAGGAGAAGTCTTATTGGCTTTTTCTCCAAGCTTTTGAGAATCTGTTGTTGCTGGTAGAGCGAGATCCGAGACATCGAGTTCGGCAGCATCATCTTGGGCTTTACGACGCTTGCCAACTTGTGTATCAGAACACACCGCAAAGGAACGCAAGGGTATTGCTGTATCTCCTGTCCATTCTCTTATTGTTTGTGACATTAAAGAAAGAGAGGGGACAAGAAATAAAACACGTTTACCTTGACCAGCAAGAGCTTCTGCTATCTTCAGACTGGTAAAGGTCTTTCCCGTTCCACACGCCATAATCAGCTTGCCGCGGTCTGCTTCTTTTAACCCTTCACAAACAGCTTTAAGCGCTTCTTGTTGATGATCTAAAAGCTTTTTCGGTTCTTTTTTCTTAAGAGTAGCTTCCCCTTTGCTTTCAAAGGTTGACCAATCTATTTGACTGTTTTCCAGATCAAAAAGATTAATCCGTTGAATGCGGATTCCTTGTCCTTCACAGGTGAGATCGGCATTGTTACTCCAATTACCTTCGGTGCTATCAACCAGAATACGGCGTGTGAAGATCTTTTTTCCCGAGGCAGCAATAAAGCTATCAATATCTTCCTTCTTGATTTGATGATTTGCACTATAAAACTTACATTGAATAGCGGCATATCCTTCTTCATCACGAATTTTAGCAACCAGATCAATGCCGATATCACGCCCATCTTCTCCATGCTCTTTTGCCCATTCACAATAGGTTTGAACCTTTTCATATTCTTGGCATTGTAGAGGGTCTTGCGTCAAATAAGCAATTACAAACTTTTCAAAAGAAGTTCCTCTATCGCGCGCACTTTCTGTATGATCACGGTAGGATTGTAACAGAGAGCGTAATGTCAGTGGTTTGTTATGAGATTGAAGCATTTATAATAAAACCCCACCGCTTTATAAGCGTTGATCTATAGGTGTCAAAAAACTTTAAATAGAATCTGCTAGATCTATTTAAAACAAATAGCAATAATAAAATAAAAAAAGGGTGCTAAAGACCCATAACCTGCTTAAAAAGAAATTTTATTAAAGGCTACTTATCCACAGCCTATGACATGAGGTAAAATCAGCAAAATAGTGAAATTTGCTGTTCGTTTTATGGAAAAAAGACAAATTTGATATGTGCTTTTAAGATATCAGAATGTATGTTTTGATAGGCTTTTATTGCTTGCTTTGTAAGAAAGATAAAAAGCATATACCCCCCCTATACCCCCAAAACCCCTACAAAACCTATGCTATAAGTTGAATTTACAGGTTGTAATGTTGATATAGATTGTTTTTTGAAAAGTTGATAAAAATTAACATATTGAAATATAGTGACTTTTATTTTGATTTTTAAAATATATAAAGAGGGGAATAAAAAGCACCTCCAAAACCCCCAAAACCTCCAAAACCAATAGATGGGAAGTGTTTTGAAGGTTTCATTTTATGAATACATAAGTTATATGTTTTATTGGAATTTAAAATTCATTCATTGAAATGTTTTATGACTTTTCACTAAAGGATGCCATTCATAGCGTATGGTAGGTCGACCGCCTTGGGAGTTATTGTCTCCAGAGATTTCACGAATATAATTGCAACGGCATAAAAGCTCTAAAGCTTGCTTCACAGCTTCATTGTCTTTTAAACATTTCCAATCACGTTTATAAACATCCCGTGCAGTAAAAACATTAGGTAAACAATCACAGCGCTTGACAAGCAAGTTTGCACTTTCTGTTGCTAATGTATCATGCGCCGCATAAAGACGTTTGGCATGACTTAACAGATATTTTTCCCAATACAAGGCTCTCTCAAGAGCATTTCTATTGATTTCAAAACGACCCCCTTCGGTCAATTCAAAAATCAACGCAAGTGTTGGTATGGTTTTATCCATTTTCAAAAGATACGATTGTAAATTTGTAGAGAAATGACCACTATTTATTTTTTTCTGAAAATCTTCCCACCATACACGAAAGATCTCTTGGGCATCAGTAGAAAAGTGTATGGTTATCGGATGCTTTGGTGAGCCTAACGGTTTATCATAAAGAGAACGAAAGACCCCTTGATAGCTTTCCCATGCCTTTTGATTGGGAGGTCTATCCGTCCATAACCGCTTTTTTCGTTCGTCGGGCCATACAATCATTTGAAATCGTTGCATGAAACCATCATCATTTATTCCATGGCACATGGCTTGAATAATGGGAATAATGCGTGAGGGTTGAATGCCCCCAATAATGGAAATGGTTGCATTGGGAATATGAATGGTTCCACGTTCAATACGGTCATAGGTGTATGACGTATTGCCATTAAAAGCTGTTAGATAAAAGGCACGGTCTGTTTGGTATTCCTTTCTTTCCATATTAGCTAAAAACCCAGCCAATTCATCTCGTACCATCAAGAGACCACGGGGGTTTTCTTTTAAGAGTTCCCCAAGCTTTTCGACAGTCACATCGTTGACAATAAGACGTCGTTTATCAAGAGTGTTATCATCACTTTCTTTGTGTTCAATAGATTGTGAAAGAAGGGCAAGGGCTTGTTCCTCATCTTGATCTTTGAGTGCTTTATAGGCTTGTTTTTTCTTTTCTCGTTTATCTAATTCAATAAGAATATCTTTCTTTTCTTGCTGTTCTTTCTTCTTTAACCATTCTTGATGCCATTCCTCTTGAAAGGCATAGAGAGGAGTTAAAGCGGCTTGCATGGTAGGTGTTTTGAGTGTTGAAGGTTGCCCCACAAGAGCACCCCAGAGATTAGGAACAATTTTCCAATTATTATCATGTTTTTTGGGAGCAATCCGCACGCCATTGCCAATCACAGCAGCCAAGCCACATAAAGCAGAGATAGCAATAAAATCGATAGAAGATTGTTGAAGATCGGCAACCTCATAAATATAGCCCATTAATGGCATTGGAAGCTGTAATAAGCTAAAAGGCTCGACAGGTAAGAGAGCCGTAGCAATCGGTTTTAATTGCCCCCAACCATTTTGTTGCAAGGCTTGTTCATAAGGAATGGCTTTTAAACAAGTATTTTCGTTTAAAGAGACATTATCGTTATCATTGACGGGAGTATTTTCATTATTGTTTTGTAAATTACTATCTTTCATAGTTTCCCTCTTTTAAGAAAGTAATACGTTATTAAAATCCGTTCCTTTTGGAGCTTGCATCATAAAGACCTCAAAGCCATGGTTATAGGCACGCGCAGCGAGGGTAAAACCTGCTTTACGACCCGCATCATCGCCGTCCATTGCAATGGTGAGACGCCCTTTTGTAGGGGGTAAATTCACACGCATCATGCCACTGGTTGAAAGAGACGCCCATAAATTCACAGGCTCAGATAACAACCCAGACAAAAGAGCCAGACCCGTTTCAATGCCCTCACAAATGACCAAATGTTTTGGATTGGCTTGGCTTAAATGCACCCCACCACCCGTTACAGATCCCAACATGGCTTTTGCTGGTTTTTGGTCTGTTTTGCAGCCATTGGCTTGTAAAAAGGTTCTATGAATGGCGAAAGAGCCAGCGCCCTTAACAAGAGCCACCAACGCGGGCAGTGTACCCCCAGAGGGGTATAGACACTTGTCGTGAAAACGTAAATCAGCAGGCAAATCACATGTAATACCCCGCATGCGTAAATAGGTTTCTGCTAAAGTATTTTTGATTGGTTGGCTTTGTTGCCAAATTGCTTTTGCTCTCTCTGCTTTCTGTTTTGCTCGTTTGAGATCAGCACAAAACTGTTTGGAGAAAGAGAGCGTCTGATCATAAGCTTGTTTTCCAAGCAATCCAATTCTAATGAGTGCTTGTATGATCTCTCTAAAAGAGCAGCCAGCATAACAATAGAGTAAGAGACGCCCATCATGTCCATTGGCAAGGGATAAGCTAGGCAGCCTATCATCATGAGCAGGGCAACGGGCTATTCCATAACGCCCATGCCAAACTCCACGTAATGCACAAGTAATTTTTTGAGCTGTTGTATGCAATGCATAAGCATTGCTTGTTGTAGCATTTGTAAAATGCATAAAATCCCTTCCTGCTACTTGCATTACAGGACAGATTCTGTTATTTCGGGATTTGCGAAAGTCGAAATACTTTGTCTGTCCTATAAGGCGAAGTTTTCTTTAGGCGGCGTCGTTGCCACGTTGGTTTTTTGCCTTTTCGATTACATCGCAAAGGTCAGATTGTAACCAGCGCGCTAAGGAACCAATCTTTAAAGGCTTTGGTACCGAGCCATCAGCGACCCGCCGCCAAAGTGTTGAAACGCTTATATTAAGTAGTTTTGCACTCTCACGTACTGTGAGGAGTGGTCCGTTTGGAATCATGGAATCCCCTTTATATTAAATGATAGAATCACTGTTTATTAACTATATATAAATAGCAATTCGTAGCAAACTTTTCCAGCAAAAAAACAATATCTTGTGATTTTTTATCAAGAGAAGCAATAATTTGTGATTGTATTATCCGTTATGGATAAAATAAGGAAAATGGAGACATAGAGCTATCCACAACTTTTATTGTTTTGATCAGTAACATAAGAAGCCCATCTATCCATAAAAATACGACGCTGTTCTAAATAGTCAGTCCGACGATAGGCACGCTCCACTTTTCCCCCAACCGTATGACCTAGAATGGTTTCAGCAACCTCATAAGGGGCATTGGTTGTTTCTGCGAGCCAATCACGTAAACTAGAGCGAAAACCATGCGGACAGGCTTCAAGTCCTGTTTTTTTCATGTATTGTAACATGCTGTTCTGTGCAAGGGGACCACGACCGGTTGCAGAAAAAAGAAACCCATTACGAGATAAAAGGCGTGCTTGTTTAATCACTTTTAGTGCTTCTGATGATAAAGGAACGCGGAATTCTTCTGTAGCATCGCGTCGTCCTTTCATACTTTCAGCAGGAATGGTCCATATATCCCCATCAATCTGATCTTCATGCATATAGCGCAAAGGACGTGTACGAACGCCTGTAAGAATAAGAAAACGCAAAGCCAGTTGTGTCATTGTTGTTGTTTTGCAGAGTGACTGATAAAAGGCAGGAACATCTTTCCAGTCCATTGCTGGTAAATTTTGTGCTTTATGGCGTTGTTTCCCTAAGAGAGCCCGTGCTTTTATCGTTGCTTGTAAATCAACATCCAGCCCCAAAGCAGCAGCATGTTTGAGACAAATATTAAGACGATTTATTGCTTTCTCTGCGGTTGCAGCTTTTGCATGCCAGATGGGAGCAAGAACATTGCGTATCTCTGTTTGTGTAATTTCTGAAATAGGAATACAGCCTAATTTGGGGAGAATATAAAGTTGTAAAGGTAGAAACCAATTCCCAGCCTTGCCATCTCCTTTTAATTCAGCTTTACGACTTTCAAAAGCATCTAAGGCAATGTCTTTTAAATAATGGAGATTACTTATTGCCTCACGCTTTTGTTTCTCACGTTCTTTAATGGGATCACGCCCCTCATGCAAAACAGAACGCCATTGATTTGCTAATTCACGGGCTTTTTTTAAAGAAACATTTCGCAACGCACCCAAGCCCATTTCGCGGCGCCGACCATGAATGGTATAACGATAAAGCCATTGAGCACCACCATCTTTACGCTTATGGAGAAGCAAGCCGGCACCATCATTATATTTGCCAGCCCCCAATGTTGCGACAGCCCTTGCATTAAGACGATTCATAAGAGGCATTTTTACTCCTTTCTTTCCTCATTTTTACCCACACACCAGCCCCGCTTTTGACGTGCAAGCAAGTGATATTAATTGATTCAATCTGAGAGGGTTTGTGATGAGAAAATCTTACTATATTCGGAGTTATGATTCAAGTTGAAAAAGGATGATTTATTATTATAAATCAATGTGTTGCCAGACCCCGGAATACTAATGCGAGGGCGCTCGCAACCGGTGGGGACATCAAGTGAAAGCCAAAAATCTACATTTTTACGATATTTCTTTAGGCCAAAAATTCGCTTCAGAAGAAACGTCATGGGTTTTTCTCAAAAACAATTAGGAAGTCATTTAGGCGTAACATTCCAACAAATCCAAAAGTATGAAAAAGGCTTAAATCGCGTAAGTGCAAGACGTTTACAGGAAATTGCTCATATATTAGATGTTCCCGTTTCCTTCTTTTATGCTGATAGCGCAAAAAAAGAAGAGAGCCCCTATCATTGTGATGACAGAATAGCAAGCAAAGCAGAATATTTACTTTTAAAAAATTTCAGAATACTGACCCGCAAAAAACAAAGAGCAATTTTGCAGTTGATTTCTGATGAAAAAATGACCCCTTATTTTCATAAATTCACTGAAAGGACAATCAACGTCCTTAATAATCTTGACAAGAATTGTGACTGTCTCCCCACACCTCATGAGAATGAAAATTCTTAATCTAATCTGATTTGTAAATAATCCGAATTCTAACGAGTTTAACTTAGAAATAGCACGTTGATTTATAATGATAATCTAACGTTATTGATATTGAATAAGTGTTTCGAATATCGTAAAATTCTTTCATTTCAAACGTGTTCTATATTGTATCAATCAAAATCTCTTGTTTGCACAACACAAGCAAAGTTGGCGTGTGAGTAAAAATGTACAAAAAGGCATACCTCTTATTGAATCGTCTCACATACCAAGAGCTGTAACGACATTGGGTGCTAAAAAAATGTATGATGGTGCTAACTTGCTCTTTTATTAAACGTAAATATGGGAGTGTTCAACGGCTTTCCACTCATATGAATCACTTAAACAAAAGGCTCTCCAAACAAGCCTAAGAATATTCCCACACACTAAAAAAACACTTAAATATATCGAGAAAGATTAAAGATCTTATACCACCATACTACAAAGATTGATATTTATAGCAAAATAGGATTAAAGTAAAAATAAGAAATATAAAGTAAAAAATAGACACGAAAAAAATATATGTATAACTTTCATAAGAATTTATCTATATATGGATACTTAAGTTTATTCTGTTGTGCCATAAATTCTATCATTTAAGGTATGAGGGCATGAAGCACGCATACCTCCTTAAAAAATTCAAAAGTGTGAAGGTAAACAATTGACAGAAGATAAGGAATTCACTTAATTAAAGTGTTTTCTAAAGAGATAATAGCTTAGCGTAAAATATTCAATTTTTTCAATTCTGAAAGATTAAAAAAGACGTATCATTTGAAATAAAACAATTTATTGTGCTAACGATGATGATTGCTGTGCACAAAATTGAGTTGTTGAAAATCAAAAATATAATTTAATGATGTTCCTTGACCAACTCACTCTCTCCTGAGTATAGCACGGGGAATAAATGTGGAGAGACATGAGGAGTATATAGAAAATGAGTTTTAAAGTTGCAATTGTCGGCGCGACCGGAAATGTTGGTCGTGAAATGCTTACAATTTTAGAAGAACGTGGTTTTCCTGCGCATGAAATTGTCCCTCTAGCATCACGACGCTCATTAGGACAAGAAGTTTCTTATGGAGATAAAACTTTAAAAGTAAAAGCACTGGATACTTACGATTTTTCTGACACAGACTTTTGTCTTATGTCTGCGGGAGGAAGCATTTCCAAAGAATACGCCCCTAAAATCGCTGCTGCCGGCTGTGTCGTCATCGATAATTCCTCCACGTGGCGCTATGATGCCAATGTTCCGTTAATAGTCCCTGAAGTCAATGGCGAAGCTATAAATGCCTTTTCTAAGCGTAATATTATAGCAAATCCTAATTGTTCAACAATTCAACTGGTCTTAGCTTTAAAACCTCTCCATGATGCTGCAATCATTAAACGTGTTGTTGTCTCTACATATCAATCGGTTTCTGGAGCTGGTAAAGAAGGAATGGACGAACTTTTCGAACAATCACGTGCAGTTTTTGTTGCAGACCCAATTACATCAAAAAAATTCACTAAACGTATTGCCTTTAATGTCATTCCTCATATCGATGTTTTCATGGAAGATGGTTATACAAAAGAAGAATGGAAAATGACGGTTGAGACGAAGAAAATTCTCGATCCGAAAATTAAATTAACGGCCACTGCTGTTCGGGTCCCTGTCTTTATCGGTCATGCCGAAGCCGTCCATGTTGAATTTGAAAAACCACTAAGCGCATCTGAAGCACAAGCGCTCCTCCGCGATGCACCAGGCTGTCAGCTTATCGATAAACACGAAGATGGTGGTTATACCACACCTTATGAAGGTACCGGAGAAGATGATACCTTTATTAGTCGTGTTCGTGAAGATATCACCGTTGAAAATGGTTTAGCTTTCTGGGTTGTCGCCGATAATTTAAGAAAAGGAGCAGCATTGAATGCCGTTCAAATTGCTGAATTGCTCATTTCTCGTAATTTGATAAAGCCTAAGTCCGCAAATTAATGCCCTGTCCGAAAAGATGAAGAGCCCTAACCGGTCTGTCAAAAGTCCGGCTTCTCTTCAGTATAATCTTTTCCAGCTGAGGATTCATATCACCATCCTAAAGAACCGTAATTCGAGGTATTGACAAATTTTACTCTGAATATCCTTGAATGCCTCACCACCTTAAGTTAAGCATTGCCGCCTTAATACCATTTTACGGTACAATAGGATCAGCAGCATAAGCATTTTTTGCTTTATGCTGCTGATCCTATTTGTCATTCCGGTTGTGAAATTAACTTTACCCTTATCGAGCAGGATAGGTCACGACACGGTAACGCGTTTCATTACGTTCAAAATTTTTGTAATTGACATTATTAGGAAAGGAGGGATTATAAGCACTCACGTGCTTTACAGAAACGCCTTGTGCTTTTTGCGACGGATTTAAAATTGTTCGTTCATCCCTTTTTTTAACACCTGTAGAATCGATAATCACATCTGTTCTGTATAGTTTTTGCATATTTTTCCGTGTTTTTTGAATCGCCGGAAGAGCTTTAAAGTCGGAAACAGCCTGTTTTACTTTTTCTTTTGGCGATTTTACCATGGCTTTTGATTTTACAGGCATCCTTTTAAAAGCAATGGTAGGAACATTGTTAACATTGACGTAACGTGCAGATGCCCAACCAACTTTTCCGTGATAACCAAGAGAACACCAAGTTTTATTGGATAGGCAGCCATAAATTTGCACTTTTGCTCCCATTGGAACCATTGCGATAACTTTATAAGCTGTCGCAGGACCTGTGCGTAAAGATACCTGACCTGATGCAACACGAGCAACTGTTCCTGTAATGGTTCCAGCTTCTGCGTGAAAAGCAGTCACAGCCACCTCTGACGCTCCCAAAGCCCATAAAATCATTGTTGTTGATAAAAATTTCTTTCTTAACATTATTTTTCTTCCTCTCTAAAACATGTGAAGGGCAAAATTTCGCCTTTACAAAAATTTGCCGCGTTTAAATCCAATGATCAGCAACCTTTATCCCCCCAAAGACCCCACAACATTGCAACAAAATCTCTCTTTATCGCCTACACGAACACGGCCTTTTGATCTTGATTGCGCAGTATGTTCTTCATGAATTTACGGCTAAAGCATCATCTGATTGTCCGGTTCTTCAACCAATCGTCCCTTAAAGAAGTTTTTTAAGTGTCATTGGTTCCCTCAACAAATGATTGCAATAGAAGAATTGATTGCCCGAATTTCAGAGCATTTCTGAGAATGAATGATGATCAGCCCTCAAAACAACTAAAATAGAAGGAAAAATAATACTCTTTGAAAAATAAAAGTGATTGAATATTCTCTAAAGCTTGTATAACTTTAAATCTCCCTAAAAAAATACAGAGCATATTGACACTTCCCTCAAAAAATCTCCTGGAAAAGAAAGTTAAAAGTACATGACATTAAAATTTTTTTCTCGTAGTCGGATTATAGGATTATTCCTCTCTCTCTTTGCTCTTTTTTTATCTACGGTCTTTGTCATGGCTACAGACAAATCAAAAATCAAACTTGGTATTATGGAAGGGCGGGATGCGATTATTTGGAAAACTGCTGCTGAACAGGCTAAAAAAGACGGTTTAGATATTGAACTCGTTTATTTTTCTGATTACGCTTTGCCTAATGACGCTGTTAACGCAGGAGAGATCGATGCGAATGCTTTTCAGCACGCCCCTTATCTTAATGAACAAATGAAACAACGTGGCTATAAACTTTCAATTGTCGGCTATACATTTATTGCTCCAATCGGTGTTTATTCACACAAAATAAAAGACTTAAAAGATCTTCGTGATGGTGCACATGTTGGTATTCCGAACGACCCATCTAATGGTGGAAGAGCCTTACTTCTTCTCAATTCTTTAGGTCTCATTAAATTAAAAGATCCTCATAATATTCTTGCATCTCCGCTTGATATTATCGAAAATCCTAAAAACCTGCAAATTCGTGAGCTCGATGCCGGTATGTTAGGGCGAGCTATTGACGATTTTGATCTTGCAATTATAAACACAAACTGGGCTATTGTTTCCGGATTAAACTTCGAAAAAGATGTAGTCGCATGGGAGAGCGCAAAAAATAATCCTTATGATAATATCATCGTTGTACGCACGAGCGAAAAAGATGAGCCATGGGTTAAAAAATTAGTTGCCGCTTACAATAACGATCTTATCCGTGCAAAAATCAAAGAGATTTTTGGCAAAACCGCCCAAACATCTTGGTAATTGTGCCAAATATCCGAGTAATTGTGCCAAATGTCCGAGTAATTGTGCCAAATGTCCGAGTAATTGTGAATGGAAAAACCTACTCTTATCTCCTTAAAAAACATCAGCCGTTGTTTTAACAAAACGGCTGGTATTCCGGTAATTAATAATCTCTCTTTAAATATCCATGCTGGTGAAATCCTTGGCATTATTGGGCGCAGTGGAGCAGGAAAATCAACACTTATCCGCTGTTTAAATGGGTTAGAGAAGATTGATGCAGGGTCCATTTTTTTTGAAGGTGTTGATATTTCCAATCTATCAGAGATAGAATGGGCGCCTTACCGTCAACGAATTGGGATGATTTTTCAACATTTCAATCTTCTCTCATCGCAAAATATTCTTGATAACATTGCATTGCCGCTTAAATTAAGTGGTGTAAGTAAAAAACAACGCCACAAACGTGCCCTTGAACTGATTGAATTGGTTGGGTTATCTGGGAAAGAATATTGCTATCCGGCACAATTGTCAGGGGGGCAAAAACAACGCGTTGGCATTGCTCGTGCGCTCGCTGCTAATCCTAAAATATTGTTATCAGATGAAGCTACCTCTGCTCTTGACCCTGAAACAACACAATCTATTCTAGAGCTCCTTGCTGATATTAATAAACACCTCAATCTCACGATTGTGCTCATCACCCATGAAATGGAAGTTGTGCGCACCATAGCGCATCGCGTTGTTGTTCTTAATCAGGGGAACATTGTAGAAGAAGGACGTGTGAAAGACATCTTTACATCACCGCAAGACGATACAACCATAGCCATGCTCAAGCTTGTCACCCCGCAACTTCCTGAAAAATTTGCGAAAAATCTCAAACCAATCGGGCGAGAAGCTATCATTGAAATTAATATTGCCGGTGAAATTGCCCAGCAGCCTTTTCTTCATCTTCTAGAAAATGAGAGTGGTTTAAAAGCACGTATTTTGCATGGTGGCATTGATACAGTTCAAGATGAAACCATCGGGAGACTCTTCTTGGCTCTTCCTGGAGAAGATAAAGAAGCTTTAGAAAAAGCTGTTCAATGGTTAACGAAAAAAGGACGATATTGTGAGGTCTTAGGCTATGTTTAATGTTCTGTCTCATGAACTTCCCCAAGCTGTTATTGATACAATATTGATGACACTTAGTGCTTCTTTTATGGCATTTATTATAGGGCTTCCCCTTGGTCTTCTTCTTCACACAACAGCACGCGGGGGGATTTTTTCCTCATCTCTCATCAATCGCCCTTTAAGCATGATCATTGACAGTATTCGTGCCATTCCCTTTATTATTCTTGCATTTTATCTTCTTCCCGTTACGCGTATCGTTGTAGGAAGAGGGATAGGAATGCCTGCTGTAATTTTTATACTGACCATTTCAGCTATCCCTTTTTATGCACGCATGGCGGAACTCTCTTTTAAAACCGTTGAAAACGGTCTTATTGAAGCGATCCGCTCTATGGGGGCAAGCCGTCTTCAAATTATCAGACATGTTCTTATTCCTGAAGCTCTCCCTAGCCTGATTACAGGTTTTACAGTCATGGTCATTTCTCTCATAGGAGCCACCTCACTTGCTGGATATCTTGGTGGAGGCGGTTTAGGGGATATGGCAATCCGCTATGGCTATCAACGCTATAATACCTTCATCATGACCATCGTCATCATCCTTTTGATCATGCTCAATATTATAACCCAATGGACTTCTGATAAAATCGTACAAAAACTTGATAAAACAAAACATTAAAAGACTTAGAATTTCACATGCCAATACCATCATCCTCTTTGCCACTTCCAAAGTGCTTCCCCCTTGCCTATCGAAAACGCTCATAAGAGATTAGGAACTTTTTTCTTAAACAGTTTTTATCTCTCCCCATCCGTTTGTAAAATGAAAGAAAATAGTTTTAATTGATTGAATATAAAAGGGGATAAAATAAGAGATCTCACAGTATGTGAGACTCTCTCTTAACATAAAAATAATAAATTATCATGTCAAATTAAGACATTGGTCACGACCTTTCCCAACCTTAGAGAACATATTGAACTTATATAGAATCAACCAAAACCTCTCGCTTGCACGTTACAAGCGGGAAGAGCTGGGTGAGTAAAAACTATATAAGAAAGGAAGGAAGGCATGCCTCTTATGAATTATCTCAAGCGCCAAGACCTGTCTTACATTGGCGGTTAGCATATAATATGATGGTGTCTGCTTTCTTCTTTACAAAGCATAAAGATAGGGGTGCTCAATGGTTTTATCATTATACCATTCACAGGCGCCATTGCGAAATGGATGTAACAAGCGTTGAGAGATGTTTCTTTAAAATAAGCCCGTGAATTGACAACGCAAGTATATTCCATTTGAAGCGTTCTGTTTTACGTGATGGGTATGATCCCATTAAAGAACGCTATAAACAAAAGCGTGAAGCAATGCACTATCTACATTAAGAAACTCCTCTTCAAAACGATCTAGGAAAATAGCAACCTGCTATGGCCATCAACGCTATGATAGCTCCACTATATCTATCATCCTATAGATTATTCTCAATATTATCATTGAAGAAACTTCTAATAGAATTGTATAAAAATTTTATAAAATAAAGCACTCAAATAATCTAGATATTGGAAGGTTTTTCTTCCAAAATAGCAACAATAAGCCATTGAGCTGTAAGAGCTGGTTTTTTTAACTTTTCAATTTCCACCGTAACCCCATAATGGAAAACCACTCGACCAGAAGGGCGAATTTCTGCGTCGTCTAACACAAAACGCGCACGTATCCGTACCCCTGTTTTCACAGGACTCATGAAGCGTACTTTATCGAAACCATAATTAATCCCCATTGTGCTCCCTTCTAACTCTGGAAGCGCCTCATAAGCGAGCGTAGACAAAAGCGATAATGTTAAAAAACCATGAGCAATCGTGCCGCCAAAAGGTGTCTTTTTAGCCTTTTCCTCATCAACGTGTATCCATTGATGATCATCTGTAGCACATGCAAACTGATTAATCATATCCTGTGTAACAAGACGCCACTCCGATAATCCCATTTCTTTCCCAATAAAACTGGTGACATCTTGTACTGCTATTTTTTGCTGCATAACGCTATTCCTATTTTATTTGATAAAAGCAACCACCCCTCTTGCTTTTATAAAATCCATTGATTAGAGCATCAAGAATAAAAGATTAATTGTCTTAAAAACAAATGCACTTTATGAATGAGAAAAGTTCTTTAGCAGAATAGTTTTCAAATGGGAAAAAAGAATGGCAAGCAATGTGAACCTAACAGGTTTAGCGCATGATTTAACACAACGTGCAGAAAAGCATCCCCCCATCCGTATTGGACTGATTGGTTGTGGTGAAATGGGCACAGATTTATTATCAAGTATTGCACATATGGATGGTATAACAGTCGCAGCTGTAGCCACTAGAACGCCGTCACGTATTTTTGATGCCGCTACACTAGCCTATGGCGAGGGTGGACATGTCTGTGAAGTTGAAAATACTTATGCTCTCACGCAAAGCATTGAAAAAGGTTTGATTGCAGCAACAGATGATATTAACCTTGTTTTACGTCATGAACAAATTGATATTATCGTTGATGCAACAGGCTATCCCGAAGCAGGAGCAGAAATTGGTATCAAAGCGCTTGAGAATAACAAACATCTTGTCATGATGAATGTTGAAGCAGATGTTACAATTGGCGCTTATCTCAAACATGAAGCAGAAAAACGAGGGCTTATTTATACACTTGGTGCCGGCGATGAACCAACTGCTTGTATGGAACTCATAGAATTTGTTTCAGCCCTTGGACATAAGATTGTTGCAGCGGGTAAAGGAAAAAATAATCCTCTGCGCTTTGATGCTACACCTGACGCTTACGAAGAAGAAGCATACCGGCGTAATATGAATGTGCGCATGTTGGTCGAATTTATTGATGGTTCCAAAACGATGGTTGAAATGGCCGCCATTGCCAATGCCACCGGACTTCTCCCCGATTGCCCAGGAATGCATGGACCACGAGCAGCGCTACAAGATTTAAACAAAGTGCTTATTCCAAAACAAGATGGGGGTATTTTACAGCAATATGGTGTTGTAGATTATTCAATAGGTCCAGGTGTTTCACCTGGTGTCTTTGTCATTGCCGAAATAGCACACCCGCGTTTACGCGAACGTATGGAAGATTTAAAAATTGGTCAGGGGCCTTACTTCACCTTTCATCGCCCCTATCATTTAACAGCAATGGAAGTTCCCCTCACCTGCGCACGTATTATGCTTTATGGCAAAAAAGATATGGTTCCTCTTAGCCATCCCGTAGTAGAAGTCTGTGCTGTTGCTAAAAAAGATTTACATCCAGGTGATCAGCTAGACTTTATCGGTCTTTATACTTATCGTGCTTGGATAATGAACATTGCAGAAGCACGCGCTCACCACGCCATTCCTTGTGGTCTTTTGGAAAAAGCAACAGTAACAGCCGCAATTAAAAAAAACGAACTCATTACAGTACATAATACTGCTATTCGTGAAGATCAATGGATTGCACGTCTTCGTGCTAAACAAGACCTTTTACTTCATTGCCCTTCTTCCGCTAAGCTATAAACACTCCTAAATTACTTTACTTAACAGTATCCTTCCCTTACGCAACAGAACAACCCAGAATACACTTGTATCAAAAATTCAGGCTTCTGTTTTAATAAAAGCATTTTCAAACGACGCACATCACCACTTCGCTCTCACAATATGTCCCGTAAATGCGACAGTATAAACCACCCCATGAGATGGCATAAGGTTCATTGTGTATCACTATCTTTGCTCTATAAAGCTACAAACTGGCATCATCATTTTATTTGCCAATATTACAACAGCGCATAGCACTTGAGATGATTAATGAGAAGAATTTTTACTCTTTTTTTCTTTAATAATTTTGTCCATACACGAACACAACTTGTTATACGTAAAAAATACTTTTGATGGATTTAACATCAAACAAATTTGAAATGATAAATAATAATTTCTCATTTTTCTTATTGCATGAGAGCCATGAATACAGGGATATTTTTTATTTTATCCCCTTATGAAAGATAAAAAAATTTAAAAAGGATAAAATATACCTTTGATGAATAATCTTCATATGAGAGAAGGTAGACAATATTAAAAGGCTGTTAAAGAGAGTGAGTATACTAGCCTTATTACTAGGATAATAACCATAGACTATAAAAAATCAGGTTACACTACTTTGTAAAAAAATATAAATGTAAAACATTGAACTTTAATAATGTTAATAAAAGCTACATTTATTATTAATAATAGTAATTTTATTATCAAATACAGTATAAATGATTTCAAGTATGTATTTTTTTCAACATAATGAAATGAACAAAAAAGTCATCGACTTTATCGATGATCTTTCTATTAAAGTGTAACGAATATTCCCCAAAGAGATAAAACAGCACCTAATACATCCCCAATACATAAAGAAGCAAGAAGTGATAAAATACCTACCCCCCCCAAAAAGCTGAACCTGAAAAGGCAGCAGCTTTTTCAGCTTTCCCCAAAGCAATACCATCTTGTTCCTCAACGCCTTGAATAACTGCTCTATTCACAGTTTTAATAGCTACATTTTTTTCTAATGTAGAAATAGTAATTGCCATTCTCTCTTGAAATTGATTTTTTAAAAAACTTGCATTTCCCGCTATAGTTTGTACAAAAAAAAGAATAAATAGTGTAAAAGTGAATGAACATACACGATTTTTAAATATTTTAAACATAGCTTTCTTTGCTCCTCTTTTTCTTCACTGAAAAAATGAAGTAATCTTCACATATATAAAAAACAAAACTTATATTTAATCATTTATATAATCAGACACAATAAAATATTATATGTAATTTTGTTATTACAATATAACACATTATGTATTACATGTAAATACACAAAAAACAATAAATGATAAAAACGATTTATTCCTTTTACATTATAATAACTTAAGATACTAACAGTAATATTTTGTCATTTTTTATTTCTATTCTTCAATAGTAATAATAATTTATAAAATTTCTCATTATAATAAATATTAAAAAACAAATTTATTTAAAAAGTTAAATAATAGAGATTTTATAAATAATTTAAAATGAAGTTTTAAAGAACTATATCATTTAAAACTATCAATATAATGATAATACTTATATAGTATTTAAATAAAAACAAAAATAGAATATTGTTAGTGAATCTTTTATTATATAACTCATCAGTAATATTGAAACATAAAATTGGTAGCGAATAAAAACCTTGATCTAAAACAAGTTTATCCTAATAAATAAACCTTAAAATAGTGTACTCTTTTTCTATAAAACAGGTATAAATTATAAAAAGCAATTAAGATCTCTATTTTCAAATGGAAGAGACGTTAATAAAATGATTCTCAACTTTTACTGATATATAAAAAGAAAAAAATACTGCTAGCATCTTAAAAAAGGTAATTCAGCCCCCTTTATCCCATACAGCATAAAGAACACAAAATATTGACTTTCAAACCTAATAAAACAAACGCATGAAATAAGTAAATCTATCAGATTTACAAAAAAATTATAAGCAATACTAGAACACCAACAAACTACCTAAAACCAGATAAAAAGAGAGTCATGAAAAATGAGATGATCCCCAAAATACTGAAAAAACTTTCTTTCTTAATTTTCATAAAAGTTATTCCATATTTTTCGTCAATATTGTAGATCACAACCATATTTATATTTTAAGTAATTATATTTACTCTATATTAGTAACAAATAATTCTCTTTGAACGAAATTTTTAGCAATATTCACATAACTGTCTTCAATTTGTGCAAAATAAATAATAATAATAAAGAATTAATCAAATTCTTGAAAGAAAAGGAATAGAGAAACTTACTAAAAAATTGCATTTTTAAAATACCAACTTAAGTAGCACATTGAAAAAATAACGCCATGAAAACTGATATTGAATGATAAATTCATCAACCGATCACTTTAATCGCAAAATATTAATCTATAATAATAATTTATTGTTTTGCATGTTGAATGAGAAAGCTGACGATTATAAAACTCTCTTAATTTTAACTCTGTTTATATTGAATCAATCAAATTTCTTCACTTGCAAATAACAAACGAGATCGGTGTGTGTGTGTAAACACACTTAAAGAAAGGAAAATATCACTTATGAGGTATTTTAACTAACAAGCGCTGTTAACACAGTATTGAAAACTAGCAAAGTGAATGATGATACCCATTTTTACTTTAAAAGTGTAAATATGGTGGAACACAATAGATTTTATATTATAAGGCTTTATCGTTATACTATTCACGGGCGCCGTTGCAAAATAGGCTTGGATACCTTGAGAAATGTTTCTTTAAAACAAAAGCGTCAATGTGCAACACAATGGCGTTCTGTTTATTATGTATCCAACGGTGTTTCTTACTGAATCATCTTATAAACTGCTCTATGAGATTACAAATTTATCTTACGTGAATTCTTCCCTTTATATTTATTTTTTCTCATGAACACTAAAATCTGTTAAGACACTATCCAAAGTAAAATCAATCAACAAATATTTCTATTCTTTTGTAATATACAGATAATTGAATAGAATTCCTGATTGCAACAAAAGTCTGTACTATTGTAATAATAGAAATACTTTGATCATCCTCGCTCTATAATAAAAAAAGAATATGTAATTTACAGAAAAAATTACATTTTTAATAAATAATGAAAAATAATTTTTTCATTATTTATGTGAAGTATTTAATATGCATAAATATTTACTTATTAAAAAATGATAATATACATCAGAAATACTTAAAAAAGACAACTATCTTGAGAAAGATTGCCTAATATTACAGAAAAGTTGCGTTGGCATTGCTCAATAAAAGCTTCTCTATTTTTAACAAAGCTCTCATTTTTATGCATCCATATGTGATGTAAAAAGACGCCTATTTGCGTTTCTCTTATAGATAGATTAAATAGTGACAGCACCTTCGATCACTTTGTCTATGTTAACTTCTCTTTTAGGCAATAATTTATGGTATCTAACAGGCCTTTTCTCGCTCTTTTACCTTTGGGCGCACACGAATATCACGGAGAGCACCTTCCTTTCGAAACCGACTGGATTATTGCTGAAGCTTTTGCAAAAGCCCTCACTTTACAAACAAAAGAGCAGTTTCATATCGCACTTTTACCGGTTGAAAAGATTGGCTATTCTATAGAACATATGGATGTTACAGGTACACAAACTCTTACCTTTTCCGATGCGATTAAGCGATGGATAAAGATTGGTGAAAACTGTTATCACAAAGGGATCAACCGTCTTCTTCTTCTCAATGCTCACGGAGGCAATTCACCTTTAATGAGCATCGTTATCACCGAATTACGAAGGCGCCTTTCCATGCTCGCTGTAGCAACAAGCTGGAGCCGTTTTGGTTTACCACAAGGTCTCATAGAGCCGTCTCAACAACATCTTGATATCCATGGAGGCTTTATCGAAACCTCTCTCATGCTCTATTTAGCACCAGAAAAAGTCCATATGGAAAAGGCAAAAAATTTTCATAATAAACAAGCGGATATGATTGCCAATTATCGATATTTACGTGCTTATGGTCCTCATGCCTTTGGTTGGACAATGCGAGATCTGAACACGCAAGGTGCGGCAGGAAACGCAAGCAAAGCAACACCACAAGCCGGTGAAGCAATCTTTTCTCATGTTCTGTCTCAGCTTCGTGATTTACTTGATGATATCAATCGATTTAACATAAACACATGGCAATAAAGAACAATAAAAGGTCTCTCCATGGAAACGACACACCCCAAAAAACTTCCCGTTACGGTTCTCACAGGCTATCTTGGTGCTGGAAAAACCACCCTTCTCAACCGCATTCTCAGTGAAAATCATGGCAAACGTTATGCCGTCATTGTCAATGAATTTGGTGAAATTGGTATTGATAATGACCTGATCATTGAATCAGACGAAGAAATTTATGAAATGAATAATGGCTGTGTTTGCTGCACCGTACGTGGTGATCTCATTCGCATTCTGGAAAGTCTGATGCAACGTTCTCATCGATTTGATGCGATCATTATAGAAACGACAGGGCTTGCTGATCCTGTTCCTGTAGCACAGACCTTTTTCATGGATGATACTATCCATGAAAAAACAGCTCTCGACAGTGTCATAGCGGTCGTTGATGCAAAGCATTTTCCCTCTCAACTGAAAACAAGTCGTGAAGCTGAAGATCAAATTGCCTTCGCGGATATTATTCTTTTAAATAAGATTGATCTTGTCACCCAACAAGAACGCAGCCATGCTGAATCCCTTATTCTCGCCATTAATCCCAGAGCCATAATTTACACAACAGAGCGCGTTAACATCCCTGTTGATAAACTCCTCGATCGTGGCTTCTTTGATCTCCAACGCACTTTAGATAATGATCCCCATTTTCTTGACCATCATCACGCAGATCATGTATGTGGTCCCGATTGTAATCATGATCATGACCATCATCACGCATCCCCCATTCATGATATTACCATCACTTCTATAAGTTTAAAAACAGATGTTCTGCAACCAGAAAAGTTTTTCCCTTGGATCCAGCAGGTTACACAGCAACAAGGACCTGATATATTGCGCCTTAAAGGCATTATCGCCTTTCAAGGAGACGATGATCGTTACGTCATTCAAGGAATACATATGCTTCTTGAGGGACAACATCAACGCCCATGGCGTGAAGATGAAAAACGAGAAAGTCGCCTTGTTTTTATAGGACGCTCTCTTGATACTGAAAAATTAAAAACTGGTTTTGAAAATTGCGCATAAGTGAGTGATAATGCCAAACATTACCCATTATGATCTCAAAAGTTACTGCCTTTCCTGCGGTTTTATAGGCAATAAACCAGCCTTTGTTTCCGTAGAAGGTTTCATTGTTTTTTTTAATCCAGCCCCACAAATCGTTGAAGTTCACCAAGGAATAATTTCAAGCCATTTTTCCCATGACAATACCGCGATCATCACCGGTGGAGAAGATGGAAAAATCTGTCAAACAACCGCAGCAGATCACACGGAAGTGCTAAGCCAAAAAGAACGCAAATGGATAAACAACGTTGCTTTTGGTCCACAAAAAGCTTTTGCTTTTTCCTCCTCACGTTTCGCATTTGCGCATGTTGGAAAAGAACGACAAGAGCTCACACATGAACGTAGTGTAGAAGGCCTCGCTTTTGCCCCAAAGGGTTTACGACTTGCCGTTGCCCATTACAATGGAGTCACTCTTCATTGGTTATCAACGCAAGTATCTCCCACCACATTGGTATGGAAAGGAGCTCATTGTGGCGTCACCTTTTCACCAGACAACCGCTATGTCATTTCCACGATGCAAGAAAACGCCTTACACGGTTGGCGTCTCACTGATAATCAACATTTACGGATGAGTGGCTACCCAAGCAAAGTCAAAAGCTGGTCTTGGAGCGCAAAAGGAAAATGGCTAGCAACATCAGGTGCCTCTGCCGCAATTGTTTGGCCCTTTCATACAAAAGACGGCCCCATGGGAAAAACACCTCTAGAACTAGGCACACGAGCAAATGCGCTTGTTAGCACCGTTTCATGCCACCCAAACAAAGAAATTGTAGCAATAGGCTTCAATGATGGAATGATTTTAGCGGCACATTTTCATGATGGAAAAGAAGTCCTTCTAAAAGGTTATGGAAAAAGCGCTATCTCAGCACTTAACTGGGATCAAGCAGGGCAAAACCTCTCCTTCGGTAGCGAAAATGGTGAATGTGGTATAATCAAGATCACTGATTAAATTAAGCACCCAAAAGCGCAATCATCGCCGATAAAGAATGCCCACACAATCCTCCAGAAATCTTATCCCCTTGCATCTCTAGAGCTCTCAGAAATCCTATCTCCCTAATCTCCCCCCCAAAGTCTCCTAAAATCTTCGTAATCATTAAATCTTCCCTTTTCCTTTCCTTCCCCCCCTTTAGACAAGAAAATACCTTAGACATGTTTTTTGACCTTTTAACATTGCTACCCCCATACAAGAATAAAAACATCACCCCTAAGACCGAAAACCCACTCCCTATCAACATCTATATAGGCTACATACTTCCACAAAAGCATTTTTCTTAAAAATTCGGCAAAAAATAGCTGATATCATCATTAAAACAACGATTTATTCCTACGATCAGAAGAATGGAATTCAACACTATTTTCCTAAATAAATTTTTTTTGATTTCCCTCTCTAAAGAGCAAGGTTGCCTACTAGCAGCCTTCTAAACTGCAGTTTTTTTCCTAGAAAATTCCATCTAATAATCATTTCATAGAGTTTCTATCACCGCCTTCTGTTCCGGTATCTCCTTCATCTCCAGATTCTGTCCCCACTCCTTCTGCCCCTGTTGAACCTGCACGTCCTTCTGTACCAACTGTTCCAGAGGACCATTCTTTTGTGCAACCTATG
>NZ_JBHIPV010000015.1:0-22159 GCF_042196165.1 Bartonella sp. AP20NXHL
TAAGGACCAACACAAGCAGCATGACTCTTCAAATACTGATTTCCCAAATCACCATCTTTTTCGTGTTTCATAATCGTGTTACGATCAAGCAAAGCTGTTGCAGGACTTGCAACAATATTATTAAGAATAAGTTCTGCTGGATAAGGTTTATCAAATTTCATCACAACTGTTTTCTTATCAGGAGCTTGCAAAGCATCATCAACATTTTGTTCTACAATTCCATATTCATTAAAAATTGCCGCATTACCCATCTTCAATTTGACAACCCGCTTCATACCCCAAACAAGATCATTGGCATTGGCTGATCTGCCATTATTAAACTTCAAACCATCACGCAAATGAAAAGTAATCATCGTACTGTGATCATCACCTGAAACATCCCAATGCGTTGCTAAAGCAGGAACCATTTTAGCAGGATCATCTGTCGCAGTACTCACCAAGTTATCACAAACATTGCGAACAATTTCACTTCCATAAACATCATTGAGCTGCGCAGGATCAAACGTACTGATTGCATCAAGATTCCAAGCCATCACAAGGGTATCAGCCGGTGTTTTTGCTGAAACCTGTTGTCCAACTACCCCCAGTGCAATAAAAGCAGAAACAAGAAAGCTGCTCCCTTTCAATATTTTTTTCTTCAAGTTCATAACTTTTCCTTTTAAATAAAGTTTATTATATAAATTTCCCACGCAACAAGAACATGCTTAATCATAAGGTTAGACGATCCATAGGCCCCTAAAACAAAGTATTAAAACTTTCAAACAGCACCACTTTCCAACCTTTTCTCCTGTCCATACTTAACAAGCCCCCAATATGCACCGAAAAGCAATTTAATATATGATGAATGACATAACCCATCACAAATCTATTGATAATATTACAACGTCTACCATTGAACGCGATAAGACAAAGACTTCTTCTCTATTATCAGGCAAGCTTGTCACTTCTTTCTTCTAGCGTTTTTATGCCATCAAAGGGCTCTCCCCTGTTAACTCAAGCGCCTTAATAACGAAGAACCCTAATAATAATTTGATATTTTAACAAAACAGAAAAATTCACCCATCGGCTAACATGAAACACCTCTACCCCTTCTGCAAGAGGAATTTTGAATTTTTCCATAATTCCCCACTAAATAACGGCTTCTAATTATATCTTATTTCCAAATAAAAGGAGCACGGGCACCACAAACCTCTTACATTCCCTCACGCGGATATACATAACAAAACTTTTTTCAATATCGTATTTTTAATATCTTTGCTCCTTTAACAACACTCAATTCATTGCTTATCATTGCTTACATTTTTTCAGAAAAAAAGATCTTTTCAATGCACCAAGGTTGAAATATCTAAATATAATACTTATATAAGCATACCCTTATTAGAATAGATAGTCTTTTTTTAAGTAAACTGTCTTGAAATATTATTTCTATACACGACAATAATAAGTTCGTTACAAAATCTTCAATATACTAGAACTCTCACTCTGATGTGAAATATCGAAACGTTATAAAATTTCTCTACAAATTCTCAGAAACGAAAGAATATCCCTTTATTTAATAAAAAAGGGCCATGAAAATATCGCAAAAAATGCAATAAAACATGTGTATATTTCAAAAACCAGCACCGTTAACCAGACTAAGGTGATAAACTCAAAAAGTAAGAAAAAATAAAAAAATGTTTTTCCTTTATGATAATAACATCGCTGTACCATGATAATACAATAAAAAACACGATCTTTGAAAGTATATTAAAATGAAGCGAAAAAAAAAATTATTAGATTCTTTTCATGCGTTTCTTGGAGAAAAATCAAGCCGCGTTAGTCTAAAATTGCTTATCCTTTCATTCTTCATTGGTATCGTAATGAATTTTTTGGGATGGACACCTCGAAACCTCATACAAAAAATAGTCGATTTTTTTCAATCACTATGGGAAGCAGGATTTATAACGCTTACAAATTTCTTCCATATAACTATGACAGGAGCTATTGTTGTTGTGCCTATTTTTCTTATCTTACGAATTTTTCATAAAAAATAAAAGCCTTAACATTTTCCTTGCGTTAATCTTTTCGAAAAATCAAACGACACAAAAATCCTGTAGTAATAGCAATAATCACTGCAACAATACCATATAAAAAATGATACTTGTGCGCTGCATAAAAAATTGTATAGGTGATATGTGCTTTAACAATTTCAAGAGTCGTTGTTGCACTATCAATAAACTGTCCATCACGAAAAAGATAAGCACGAACTTTATAATGTCCAACCGGGATATTTGCTGGCAAACGAAAATGCGCTGTGAAAAGTGTGTCAGAACCAAAACGAACCCCACCCACTTCCTCATAATAAAGGCTTTTAGCTTTTTGCAATTTTATAAGTTCATCGCGAAAGATTTGTATTTTTTTCTGATCTTGTTCATCCGTCTGCAATGGCAAATAGAGTAATCCTAACCCTAAGCGTTTATAATCTTCAATGCTCGTAATATCGTCAATTTCACGTGTTGTGACCATAGAGTAAAAAAGAGGAACCTTTTTAAAAATAAGAGAATCTGTATTGACCCATACACCGGCATTGCGTTTTTTTTCTCGCATCACCATTGTCCGATCTTGTCCCTCCAAGCTTACAACAATATCATAACGGTTCTGTCGAGAATATAACGGATCAATATTTTCCAAAACACCAGCAATATAAAGATCACGACCAGCAAAATTTGCATCCACAGTAATCGTATTCGTTGTTACAATAATTTGGACAGTTTCGTGGTCAACTTGATCAATGAATGTAGCTGGCGTCCCAACATGTGACCATGTAGAAAAAGAAATAAAACAAAAGCAACCTGTAATGATGTATAAAGAAAATAATCTACCCATTTTTATCTCATAAGAATATCCAGAGAGAAAAGATTATCAGGGCGTATAAATAATTGAAAAGCAAGACGCATACACACAATCAACACTAAAAATGCAAGTGCCATACGCAATTGTTCAGCCTTTAACTTCCGTCCAACCCGTGTTCCATATTGCGCACCAATACTTCCTCCAAGCATTAACAAAAAAGCCAAGACAATATCAACGGACTGATTAGTCATACTTTGCAAAACTGTCGTGAAAGAAGACACAAATGTAATCTGAAAAAGTGAAGTCCCAATCACCACACTGGTTGGAACACGCAGAAGATAAATCAATGCTGGTATCATAAAGAACCCCCCACCAATTCCCATAATAGAAGACAACAACCCCACAATGAGACCAATCCCTAAAACTGGAATAATGCTAACATATATCATAGATGTCCGAAAACGCATTTTTAAGGGTAAGCGATGAATCCAATTATGTCGACCAGCAAGACGAATATTGGCTTTTCCTGCCTTACGCTTGCGCATCATATCATACCAACTTTCAACGATCATCAAGCTTCCTACACTTCCAAGAAGAATCACATAAAGAAGCGAAATCATTAAGTCTAATTGACCTAACTTTTTCAAAACAGAGAAAACCTGAATCCCGATTAAAGAACCAATCCCTCCTCCAATCGCCAAAAGAATACCAAGTTTAATATCGAGCGTACGTCTTCTAAAATGTGTAATTGCTCCTGTTACAGATGACGCAATCATCTGGTTAGCACCTGTTCCAACAGCAATAGCAGGAGGAATATTATAAAAAATCAATAACGGCGTGATGAGAAACCCACCACCGATTCCAAAAAGTCCTGAAAAAAAACCAGCAACGACTCCCATACCAATCAAGATCAGCATATTGAGTGACATTTCAGCAATTGGTAAATAAATACTCACTTACAGAACCTTCAAGATAATTTGAGGTTTTTTTACAATTAGAGAATCCTTCTCCAATTATCCTCTTTTCCAATAATCTCTGTTGCGTGTTTAAAAGGATAATTTTAGTTGCTATAGCTTCCGCACAAACACGAATGCGCAATACATTTCACATCTATTAACATCAACATCATAAAAATTAAAAAAAACGAGCTCCTTTTAAAAAGCTATAAAAACATAACGTTATCGCTACCATAAATGCAACGGTTAAAAAACAAAGAACACCTTTTTTTAGCAAATAAGATAAAAACGACACATGTTCCCGAGACTGCGTCCTTAAAGAAGAAAAATCATTCTCAATACAATGATTAGATGCCTGAGCACCCATCATACCTTTTTCTTCTATCACAGCATGCTCCACTAGCCCCTCAACCTTTTTAAAAGAAGATTTCAGAGCATCACTGGGCAAAGGGCTTCTATCTTCTTGCTGCACCGTATTTTCAACATTTGTTTGGAGTGAAATTATGCTGTTTTCTTTCGAAAAATTTTGCACCTTTTGAAGTAATAAGCGTTCTTGATTTCCCTCACATTCCATGTGAGCAAGTTTTTGTACAACAGAATCAGGTGATTTTGAACGAGACACCCGTCGTGTTACCGCTGCTTCTTCTAAGCTTTTTTTTTCACTCTGCAAACTTTGAACAATTGTTTTAATCTGCTCTAAAGACTGGAAAAGCTTTTTTTCTCTTTGACGACGTATATAATGTTCAGCCAAAATGGCCCGACTAATATCATCTAAGTAAGATTTAAAATGCTCTTCTACCGAACTCTGCTGCATTAAAGAACGAGGCGAATGCTTCATTTGCATTTGCGCATAAACGGTGCGTAATTTTTGAGCAATATCCGACATCGTTACTTCTACAGAAGTATCCATGCTCTCTTTCTGTTCAACAAAAGAAAAGACTTTATCGTTCCTAACCTGTTTGGTCGCCTGGCCGATCGTATGACCCTTCGTATTCACAAACGCCTACCCCTCATTAACCTTTTTGAAAAGAATCGCAACAAATGATGAGAAAGTGTGCTCTATTTTAGTAAATAGAGCTTTAAGAACTCCCAAAAACTTTTTTGTTAGAAATATTTTCCCCAATCTTTATCTAAAATATTTGAAAGAAAGATCTTTAATTTTTCTGTATTCAAGATTTGAAGAGAAAAATCATTCCCCCATTTTTATCTTTTTCACTTAATTTTTCATTGCATAAAGGACCTATTGCACCATCATAAACAAAGCATAAGAAACTAAAAAAATATTCTCACAAGACAAATTGATTTTTTTACTTTTTATTCAAGCAAATAGGGCAATTATGGCAATGCAAAAATATGAAGATTGAAAATGACGACGAGAAAGTACAAGTAAACGTAAAAAAAGCTTATATGAAAGAGAACACAAGTTATAAATTGAGACTTCATTCTAAACAATTTGGTTTCTTATGAGTATTGCTATAAACTTATGACGTACAAACAAAGAGGATCATTATGAAGATAATTGTCGCTGTCAAACGTGTTGTTGATTATAACATCAAGATACGCGTCAAACCTGATAATACAGGCGTTGATCTGTCTCACGTAAAAATGTCTATGAATCCTTTTGATGAGATAGCCGTGGAGGAGGCCATTCGCCAAAAAGAATCCGGTAAAATTTCAGAAGTTCTTCTTGTTTCAATTGGCCCAGAAGCAGCCAAAGAAACTCTACGAACAGGACTTGCAATGGGAGCTGATCGCGCACTTCTTGTCACAACGGATCAAACACTTGAACCCTTAGCAATTGCTAAGGTTCTCAAAACCATTGTTGATGAAGAAAAACCTAATATGGTCTTTTTAGGAAAACAAGCAATTGATGACGATAGCAACCAAACAGGACAAATGCTCGCTGCTCTTCTTGGGTGGGGACAAGCAACTTTTGCCTCACATCTTAACATAGAAAATGGGCATGCTACAGTTACTCGTGAAGTTGATAATGGAACACAAACCCTTTGTCTTCCCCTTCCCATTGTTATGACCGCCGATCTACGGCTCAATGAACCGCGTTACACCTCTCTCCCCAATATCATGAAAGCAAAAAAGAAAATCATTGAACAAAAATCTCTTACTGATCTTGGCGTCGATACGAAAGCACGCTTAACAATTTTAAGCGTTGAAGAGCCAAAACCCCGTCAATCCGGTATAAAAGTGGCAAATGTAGTAGAACTTGTCAGAGCCTTAAAACAGAAGAACTGCATTTAATATTCTCACCACTAGAGTAAAAGCAACACTCACATAAAAGGGCAAAAACTTATGGCAATTCTTTTATTGGCCGATCATAATACAGAAGAAACAGCAAAAGCACTCACCGCTGCACGCGTACTCAGTAATGATATCGATATTCTGGTTTGCGGAGAAAAAATTCAAACGATAGCGGAAAATAGTGCTAAACTTAATGGTGTGCGGCAAGTTCTTATTGCAAAAGCAGACTATTTAGCCCATCAACTTGCCGAGCCTATGGCAGATACAATTCTCACGTTAGCAAATGATTATGATGTGATCATGGCAGCATCCAGCAGTACTGGGAAAAATGTGATGCCGCGCGTAGCAGCTCTTCTTGATCTTATGCAAATTTCAGATATTACCGCCATTCTTTCACCCAATACCTTCAAACGACCAATTTATGCAGGCAATGCATTTGAAACTGTCCGCACCAATGATTATAAAAAGATTATAACAGTTCGCACCGCTTCTTTCACCCCAACGCCTTCCCAAAATAATTCTGCTCCCATTAAAACAGTAACACCAGCTCCCAATCCAAATCTTTCTTCTTTCGTAAAAGCAGAGACAAACAAAAGTGATCGTCCTGAGCTCACCTCAGCACGTGTTATTATATCAGGCGGGCGTGGTCTTGGTTCTCAAGAGAAATTTATGGCCCTGCTTCTTCCTCTTGCAAACAAATTAAATGCTGCTTTAGGTGCCAGCCGCGCAGCAGTGGATGCAGGCTATGCTCCCAATGATTGGCAAATTGGACAAACAGGAAAAGTCGTTGCCCCTGAACTCTATATCGCCGTTGGCATTTCCGGTGCAATCCAGCATGTAGCCGGTATAATGGATGCACAAATTATTGTTGCCATTAATAAAGATGAAGAAGCTCCCATCATGCAAATTGCCGATTACACCCTTGTAGGTGATCTCCACCAAATTATTCCAGAATTGGAGAAAGCTTTATAAGCCATGAAAGCACCTCTGCATGACCAACGTGAAAGTATGGAGTTTGATATAGTCATTGTCGGAGCAGGACCTGCAGGGCTTTCTGCCGCAATTCGTTTTAAACAAATTAATCCTGAGCTTTCTGTCACAATTGTTGAAAAAGGGACCGAAGTTGGTGCACATATTCTCTCTGGCGCAGTTGTTGACCCCATTGGTATCGATACACTCTTACCAGAATGGCGAAATGATAACGACCATCCCTTCACAACCCCTGTCACACAGGACCAATTTTTTTTTCTAAAGCCTCAAAAGTCCACAGTATTTCCCAATATTTTGCACCCTAAAATCTTATCAAATAACGGATGTTATATCGTTTCGCTTGGGAGCGTCTGCCGCTGGCTAAGCAAAAAAGCTGAAGCGTTGGGTGTTGAAATCTATCCTGGTTTTGCAGCAACAGAACCCATCATCCAAAAAGATAACGGAGCTATTATTGGTGTTCTCACCGGAGATATGGGGCTTAACAAAGATGGAACCCCTGGAAAAAATTATATGCCTGGGATGGCTTTATTGGCAAAATATACTCTGATTGCGGAAGGAGCACGCGGCTCAATTGCAAAACAACTGATACAACATTTTAATCTTAGCAAAAATCGAGAACCACAAAAATTTGGTCTTGGTCTCAAAGAGCTCTGGGAAATTGCCCCCAACAAACACCAACGCGGTTTAGTACAACATTTCACTGGTTGGCCCTTAGACAATAATACCGGTGGCGGTGGCTTTATTTATCACCAAGAAAACAATATCATTTCTGTCGGTTTTGTTGTGCACTTAGATTACAAAAATCCTTACCTTTCTCCCTTTGAAGAATTTCAACGTTTTAAAACACATCCAAAACTCTATAAAATCTTTAAAGGCGCAAAACGTCTTTCCTATGGTGCACGTGTTATCAGCGAAGGAGGTTGGCAATCTGTACCAAAACTCACCTTTCCTGGTGGGGCGCTTATTGGCTGCTCTGCTGGATTTGTCAATGTTCCTCGTATCAAAGGATCACACAATGCCATCTTATCTGGCATATTAGCTGCCGATAAAATTGCTACCGCTCTTGCACAAGGGCGTGCCCATGATGAGGTTAAAGAAATCGAAGAACAATGGCGAAAAGGGCTCATTGGAAAAGATCTTTATAAAGTGCGAAATGCCAAACCGCTTTGGGCAAAATATGGGACAAAATATGGAATTAAACTTGCTGGTTTTGATATGTGGTGGCAACAACTGTTCGGATTTTCCTTATTTAAAACACTCTCCCATGGAAAGGAAGATTATGCATGCCTTGAACCAGCAGAAAAATTTCAACCCATTTCTTACCCAAAACCAGATGGCGTTGTAACCTTTGATCGCCTTTCAAGTGTTGCCCTTTCCAATACGCATCATGAAGAAAATCAACCTTGTCATTTAAAAATAGCCTCATTAAAAAAACAAAAAGACTCTGAATATGCGATCTATGGAGGCCCCTCTACACGCTATTGTCCCGCCGCTGTCTACGAGTGGCTAGAGGATAATGATCATCTGACTTATATGATCAACGCTTCAAATTGCATACATTGTAAAACATGCGATATCAAAGATCCAAACCAAAATATCACTTGGATCTGTCCGCAAGGCAATGAGGGCCCCTTCTATCCCAATATGTAACCATTGTTCATTTTCCTAAAATTGAAATATACAAAACACATTGAATAAAAATATTTCCCAGATCAGAAATCTATCAATCACCTTCCTTCATACGTTCTTTCACAATGTAAAAAGGACTCTATTCTCATATAAAATACTCTCTTCACCACATAACTTTTTTCAATAGAAAAACATAACATATTTTTATCAAAATTTTTTTATCTAAATGGCAAAACAATAATGAATATATTCTTGAAAATTCTGCAATAAAGGAAAAACTGCGGTTCTCGAAAATCTGAAAGGAAATAAGCCCGTTCTACTTTACCCCCTCTCCCACATGATCCAAAATGCTTTTAGCCCTCTCATAAGAAACATCAATCGTTTTAACTAGCCAAGAGCAAAACCTACGGAGGTACACTTCAAGTTTATTTTTTCTCCTACACTTGGCAAGTAATGCTCACTCAAGAAAACCACAAACAAATGTAGAAAAAACATTGCGAGATAAAGAGATAAAGAGCATGCTTGCTCAAGCCCTTTTTATGTTTCTAATGATAATGACACGAAAAAATCTTACATTAACCTTTTATTTTTGCATTAAAGATAATCGCCTTGCATCTAACCTTTATCAATATACTGCCCTTTACCAATATACTGCAATGAATGTATGCAAATACCGTAAGAATAAGCAGATACCAAGCCATGGAGACTATCGCTATTAGCAAAACATCTGATAAAAACCAAAATAGCTTTCATAACCACTCTATGACGCGTTTTATAGAGTTGTTTGTTTATAAAGCTTGTGCTTTCGCTGTTGCTTGTAAATCAACATCCAAATTGAACATAGTGGTATATTTAAAAGAAAGATTAAGATGAATGAAAGCTCTGCACGCCGTTCCAGATTTTGTAGCTAGAGCAAAAATATTGCATATTCTATTTGAGTAATCTCTGAAACGAAAATACAGTTTCATTTAGCAAGAATATGAAACCTGAAAGGAAAAAACCTGTTTTCCTCTTTACTATCATCTGTCCATTTGGTTTTAAAACTTTCAAAAGCATCACAATATCCTCTAAAAAGAAGAGATAACGTATTGTCCCCGCTTTTATTACTTAAGTTTTTTTATAGGAGCATATCCTTAAAAAAAATAAGGTATCCAAAATTAAAGCAGACTTGTGTTGTTCAATCATGGGCTTGTTTTTAAGAGATAGCTCTCATATCAAACAATTATTTCGCGACACTATCCGAAAAAGGTATAATACACTCCTGTGAACGAACAGTTCTATATTTACGAAATAAAAAGTACAAGCTAGCAGCATCATTTTCTCTGCGATCCCCAATGATGCGATAATCTTTGCTTTGAGAAAGTTTCAAGATGCACGAAAATAATTTTGATTAATGACTATAAGAAGAGCTGAGATAATGTTACGATATTTAAAGCTCCTAATTAATAGGCAAAATAATAAATTTTCCATTACAAATCAAATCTTTAAGATAAAAATTAGCCTTAAACGTTTCTAAGGTACTCATTATACTGTTAAAGCTATAGAGAATATGAAAAAATAAAGTATTTTGCTGATAAGAGCTTATATTTAATCAATAACAATACAGTCAGCTGCCAGTTAACTGTTTGTGCTTCAAAAGAGGCTGTTTATATTTGCTCAGAAAAACAGTTTGGATATCAATAGAATATTTGAAAAATCGGCATTATGAAAATAATCTAAAAAGCTTAGCTTTTAAAAGAGCATAACCAAGCATGAGATGATAACATGGGTAAAATTGTTTTTTGGTTCTCGAAGGAAAAACTTTATAGAAAATCATGGGGCTGATAGAATATTGATTACATTTGGAATTTGTTTTACTGGAAAAAATAATGCGGACCAAAATAGATAATAATGTTAAATTAAGACGTTAAATATGAAATTATCTTATTGTAGTGTAATCGATTATTCGAGTAAGGTAAGCCTTTGTAATGATAAAAAATGTGCTGGTAAAAAATAAGCCAAAATGGCTTATGAGTATGGATAAAAATCTTGTGGTGAGGAGAATTTAATGAAAAGAAAAGAGCATGTGTGAAAAAGCATATTTTATAGGTGCGCATGCTTATTCTGCACCCGTTATAGAATCAGGGCTTTATCTTGTGGCAACACCTATCGGAAATCTTGCAGATATTACGCTTCGTGCTTTGCAAGTGCTTGCAGGAATTGATATTTTAGCGTGTGAGGATACGCGAGTAACACGTGTTTTGTTAGAACGTTACGGTATTCAAAAAAAAACTTTTCTCTATCATGAATATAATGCGCAAAAAGCGGGTCCAAAGCTCTTAGCGGCTTTAGCAGAAAACAAAACAGTAGCACTTGTTTCAGATGCCGGAACACCACTTATTTCTGATCCCGGATTTCGATTGGTGGAAGAGGCCCGTAAAGCTGGTCATAAAATCATTCCTATTCCTGGAGCATCCGCTCTTTTAGCCGCTCTTATACCGACAGGGCTTCCTACTGATAGCTTTTTTTTTGCAGGTTTTTTGAGTGCACGAAAGCTACAACGCCGAAAACGGTTGGAACAATTAAAAGAGATTCCAGCAACTTTGATTTTTTATGAATCACCGCATCGTCTTGTTGAAACTTTACAGGATATGGTCACACTTTTTTCGGCTGATCGACCTGCTGCCATTTGTCGTGAATTAACAAAAAAGTTTGAAACAGTAGATGTTTCCAATTTGGGGAACTTGTTGGAAAATTACAGAAAACAAGCACATATTCGTGGAGAAATTGTTGTAGTTGTAGGAGAATCATCTTCTTCTTTAAATGTGATAAGTGATCAAGAAATTGATGAAATGCTACTAGAACGCGCACGGACATATTCTGCTGCTCAAGCGGCAGCTTTTGTTGCAAAAAAAACCGGTTTAAAAAAGCAGGAACTTTTTCAGCGATTAATCTTTTTAAAAAATGCATAAAATGATGCAAAAAAAACGCAGACAAAAGTCTTTTTATCGAGGGGTACGTGCAGAAAAATTGGCAGCTTGGTGGCTACGTTGCAAAGGGTTTCACATTGCCGAAAGGCGTTTTAAAACAAAATGTGGGGAAATTGATTTAATTGCACGACGCGGAAATCTTGTGTTAATCGTTGAAGTTAAAGCACGTTCAACGTTGGCTGAAGCAATGGAAGCGGTTTCCCGAATGAATGAAAGGCGAATTGAAGCAGCTGCCGATATTTGGCTCGCACGGCAAAAAGATTATGCCCTTTTGTCTGTGCGCTTTGATTTGGTTGCAATTTTACCTTGGCGTTGGCCACAGCATATCCCTGCATTTTTTACATCTGATCAATAAAAGACACCCCCCGTTTTAACCATATTCAATAAAAAACATTTCGTTTTTATGTGCATATGCGTTAAAAAGTGTGTAATAATTGAGCGCTATAAGGAGCAAAATATGGATGATTATGAAAAGTTTGCAACAGGTTTACTCATTATTTTTGGAGCGCTCATTATTGGTGGTTTAATGGCAATGCATATTGTGCTTATGAATAAACCAGGTTTTTTATTTGCATTAGCCGCAGCTGTTGTTGGTTGGTTTTCTGCTTTTGCCGTTCTCTTTGACAAGCCTAAAATCTATTTGGGCTTGATTATTCTTGCTATGTTATGTGTTGCTTCTTCAATTAGCGTTTATGTTAGTTAAAACACCTGAAATGTTGATTGAGATTCCTTTAAAAATATAAAACTGAGAAATAGAAATGAAACTTGGCTTTTTAGGAACGGGTACAATCAGTGCTTCAATGGTGAATGGCTTAATGACAAGCACCTTTGATGTTTCTTCCATTATTGTTTCGCCTCGCAATGCACAAACAGCAGAGCGCCTTTCACGCACCTATGATACGGTTATGATTGCTGAAAATAACCAAGCGTTGCTCGATGTTAGTGATTGTGTTTTTCTTTGCTTGCCCAATCAAATTGCAGAAGACGTTTTGCGCTCTCTTTGTTTTCGTCCAGAACAGCTGGTTATTTCCGTACTTGCTATGGCAAAAGCAGCAGAAATAGAAGAGTGGATTAATCATAAAGTTTATCGTGCTGTTCCATTACCTTTTGTTGCAGAATGCAAAAATTTGACACCAATCTATCCCGATCATCCCTTTTTACGCACTTTATTTGATGCATTGGGGGGCACATTAGTGCTGGATAAGGAAGAGCAGTTTAATCTTTTTATGACAGCAGGTTCACTTATGGGAGTATATTTTAATTTTATAGAAACTGCCCATCAATGGTTTATAACACAAGGGTTAAAAAAACAGCAATCAGCAGAATTCCTTACTATGATGTTTGGAAATCTTACGGATGAAATGCGTAAAATTACAGCAACGGATCATTCTGCATTTCTCGATTTTGCACTGCTTGAAAAAGAGTTTTCAACAAAGGGTGGAACAAATGAATTTTTGTCAGATTACTTTTCTCATCAAGGGGGAAGGAATGCTTTAACAACCGCTCTTGAGGCTACTTTGCAAAAAATGAATGCTTCTAAAAAGACTTGACCAATATTTTTATCATCTCAATAAGAAAAAACTAAATGTTGAAGATGTATATCAAGAAAACTCACATCGAAAAATGCTTTTTTACACCTGAAAAAATACTATTTTATGAAAAAATTGATTATTAAAATATTTTTTACAACCTTTTACAATTTTTCTAAATTACTTTTATTTTCTGTCTTCTTTTAGCCTCAAGTCCAATATTTTTTTCTACCTCACGGCTCCAACTCTTCAATTTGTGTCCCCTTCAGGTTATCCAAACGCATGAATAATTTTTTATTTATTTAACCTAATATACTCCATTCTCGCATTAAAACTTCTCCTTACAAAGAAGAAACTATTTTTATGTCTTTCATGATTGTGTTTTAATAAACTCTCTTAAAAAAACATTCAAAAGAGTTGATTTTTTATTTGATCAACAATTTTACGATATAGTTTAGCATGCTCTTCACTAGGCTTAGCAACAAAAATAGGGACCCCCTCATCTGAAGAAAATCTTAAAGCCGCATCAAGCGGTATTTCCGCTAAGAAAGGGACTTCTCGACGTTCCGCTTCTGCCCGTGCACCACCATAGCCAAAAATATCATAGCGTTTTCCTGTATCAGGAGCGATAAAATAACTCATATTCTCAATGAGTCCTAAAATAGGAACATTGACTTTCATGAACATTTCTATTGCTTTACGCGCATCCACTAAAGCAAGATCTTGTGGCGTAGAGACAACCAACGCACCTGTTAATTGTACCTGTTGAGCAAGCGTTAATTGTGCATCCCCTGTACCGGGCGGCATATCAACGACTAAAATGTCCAGAGGGCCCCATACAACATCTCGTAACAATTGCGTTACAGCTGCCATAACCATAGGACCACGCCATACTACCGGCTTTTCTTCCTCAACCAAAAATCCCATCGACATCAATTTAAGTCCGAATTTTTCAAGAGGTTGAATCTTTTTTTCTCCAATAAGCTGTGGTTTTTGATTAACAAGTCCTGTCAAACGTGGCAACGAAGGACCATAAATATCAGCATCCATCACCCCCGTCTTGAAACCAGAATCTTGTAAAGCTAAGGCGATATTTACTGCCATCGTAGATTTTCCTACCCCTCCTTTTCCAGAAGCAACAGCAATCACATGCCGCACACCTTCTATGGGCATTTTGATCGGTAAGAGATTTGCTCTCCGTCTAGGTACTGCCTTTGTTGTTTTTTCTGCTGTAAGTGTGACAACAACAGATTTCACTCCTTCCAAGGCACATACCATCTTTTCAGCAGAACGACGCAATGATTCCCATTCTTGCACACCTCCATCAGGAACTGTAATAGAAAAGAAAACCTTACCATCAGCAATCAATATTTCTGAAAGAAGACCCAACGACACAATATCGCTTTCAAGATCTGGTCCTTTGATTGTACGTAATACGTTGCGGACAGCTTCACTTGTGATAGGATCCACGTTCTTTCCTCTCTATAAAAATACCAGCAAATACAAGCATAAGAACAAAAAATACTTACAGGCTTATCACCTGATAATTTTCTACTTTACTCAGCATTATAAAGTATACATTACTTATATCTTATTCTCTTTAAAAATATGAAACCATCCTTAAATAAAGAAGCTCAAACATAGAATCTGATATAAATCCTATTAATCATGTTTGTGCTACAACCACTTTAATGAATATTCTGATAAAAATTTTGTAAAAAAAAACTCTTAATATTAAAGGATATTTTAAATTGAGCATACAGTAATCAGTCACACTTTCTTTAATTCTTTAACGCCCTAGCCATTTACGTTCTGTAGATTCAATTGTTATTTTCTAACACTCTTACAGTATTGTAAAAAAGTGTCACAGACAGTTATAAGGTGTTTTGTATTCTTTCAAGAAAGAGAAAAACAATCTAAGATTGACTTTTTTTATATTTTTCCTTATGGGTTAACAGCCGTATGATAGGATAAAATTATCCCTCTCGCGCATAACTGCTCGTAAAACGAAGATTAAGAAGGGCCGCACTCCGCGGTATTTAAATAAATGAAACGTACTTACCAACCCTCTAAACTTGTCCGTAAACGCCGCCATGGGTTTCGTGCACGCATGGCCACAGCTGGAGGACGTAAAGTTATTGCTGCAAGACGTGCTCGTGGACGTAAGCGGCTCTCTGCCTAACCATTTAAATTTTCACAACCTTTGAGGATTGCTCATCATTTCTTCGTTGTGAAACTTTCATTATGAACCTCTAATGCCTGCTTGCAGGCATTTAGTGAAATTGCGAAATGTTCTTTTATGAAGAAAAAACATCCCTGCCGTATTCGCAAAAGAGCAGATTTTTTGGCTGCCCGTACAGGAGAAAAACGACGTGGTCCTTTATTTTTGCTCGAAGTTAAATCTCGTGAACAAACAACAGAAAGAAAAGATTCTCTTTTTGCACGTGTAGGCTTCACTGTTACTCGTAAAAACGGTAATGCTGTGAAACGTAATCGTATTAAAAGGCGCTTGCGTGAAGCCGTGAGAGTTGGTGTAACAAACCACATGGAAGCAGGAACAGATTATGTCATTGTAGCGTACCGTGATGTGTTACATGCGCCTTTTACATCCTTGATTAGTGAATTAAATCGGCGAATAAAACCAAAAATAAAACATCAGCAACAACAACAAGGGTGTACGGATGGAATATAACCGCAATTTCTTTATCGCTATTGGCTTATCTTTCGTAGTGCTCATCGCATGGCAATTTCTTCATGTTGCTCCCAAACAAGCAAAGTTACAAAAACAACATGTCATCACACAGCAATTGTCAAAACAACAATCAGCCCTTTCTACTACCACGACGGATTTTTCTGACGATACCTCAACGCATCAAGCAACATCTATCATCGAACAGCCAATGACACCTGAAATCCGGAAAGCTGTATTGGCCAAAACAGAGCGTATTGCGATCCAAACCAATGAACTGGAAGGCTCTATTAATCTTGTTGGTGCACAATTTGATGATCTTCACCTCAAAAAATATCGTTTAACAGTCGATAAAAAATCACCGGAAATCGATTTGCTAAACCCTAAAGGTTTCAAAACGACCTACCTTGCTGAATTTGGTTTTGCAAGTGCGTCTTTGCCAGCAAAAGCCTTGCCACAATCGGATACAAAATGGCAAGTAGAGGGAAACAATACAATCCTGACTCCTTCAACACCTATCACTTTAATTTATAATAATGGACAGGGACAAATCTTCCGACGGACCCTTTCTGTTGATGATCATTTCATGTTTACCATTGAGGATTCTATCAGCAATGAAAGTGATCAACCAATACATCTCTCGTCCTATGCCCGCGTTGCACGTGCTGCACCACCAGAACATACAAATGCAACCTATTTACTTCATGAAGGTATGATAGGTATTGCTGGAGATTCGCTCAAAACTGAAAAATATAAAACCTTAGCAGAGCTTGACCCAAATCCTGATAATGGGCAAAAGAGCGTGACTTTTTCCAAAGTAACAGGAGGTTGGATTGGTATTACCGATAAATATTGGGCTGTAGCAGTTATTCCCCCGCAAAATAAAGAATATACAAGCCGTTTTATTTATTTTGATCGTTTGCAAACACATTATCAGTCTGACTTGCTAGGGTCGCTTTTAACGATTGCCCCAAATGAAACAAAAACTGTTACAAATCGTCTTTTTGCTGGTGCAAAACAAGTTGAAATTATTAATAGTTATCAAAATGACCTAAAAATCAAAAAGTTTGCTCTTTTAATTGATTGGGGCTGGTTTGATTTCATCACCAAACCAATGTTTTCCCTCATTGATATTCTTTATAAACAAACAGGGAATTTTGGTATAGCCATCCTTCTTGTCACAGTGCTCTTAAAAACTCTTCTTTTCCCTCTAGCCAATAAATCTTATAAATCTATGGCACGCATGAAGCTTTTACAACCGCGGTTGCTAGAAATAAAAGAAAAGTATCCCGATGACCAAACCAAACAACAAAAGGCAATAATAGAACTATATAAAACCGAAAAAATAAATCCCCTTGCAGGCTGTTGGCCGATGTTGGTTCAATTCCCAATATTCTTTGCTCTTTATAAAGTTCTCTATATCACCATTGAAATGCGCCATGCCCCTTTCTTTGGCTGGATTAAAGATTTAGCGGCACCCGATCCAACTTCTCTTTTTAACTTGTTTGGTCTCTTGCCATATACAACGCCAACATTTCTTATGATTGGTGCATGGCCTTTGATTATGGGAATAACGATGTTTTTACAAATGCGTATGAATCCCGCTCCTCAAGACCAAACCCAAGCGATGATATTCACATGGATGCCTGTTGTCTTTACTTTTATGCTCGCCTCTTTCCCTGTTGGTCTCGTCATCTATTGGGCATGGAACAATATATTATCAATCATTCAGCAAGGTATCATGATGAAGCGCCAAGGAGTTAAAATTGAGCTTTTTGATAATCTGAAAGCCATCTGGAGAAGATCACCCAAAAAAGAAGTGCGTGAATGACAAGAGATTCTTCCCTTTCTGGAATTTTTTCTCGCAATTGGATTTTTATTCGTGGTGTACCAGCAATACGCTTTCTCCCCCCCGAAGGACCACCAGAAATTGCATTTGCAGGACGTTCCAATGTTGGAAAATCATCTTTAATCAACGCACTCGTTCAACAAAAAAGCTTAGCACGTACCTCAAATACACCAGGACGGACTCAAGAGCTTAATTATTTTGTCCCCGATGGCTTCAGTGGGCAAATAGGAGACCTTCCCCCTCTAGCATTAGTAGATATGCCTGGTTATGGTTTTGCTGCTGCTCCTAAAAATCTTGTTGATGAGTGGAAAAATTTGATTTTTAGCTATTTACGGGGGCGCACAACGTTAAAACGTGTATATATCTTGATTGATTCACGGCACGGAATCAAAAATAATGATGAAGATGTTCTTGCTCTCCTTGATAAAGCAGCCGTTTCTTATCAAATTGTTTTGACAAAAAGCGATAAAATCAAATCAAATGCCTTGGAAAAATTAATTATGAGCACACAAACAAAGCTTCTTAAACGCCCAGCAGCTTATCCTGAGCTTCTTGTAACCTCTTCAGAAAAAGCTATCGGTTTAGAAGAATTACGTGCTGCCATTTTGCAAACCATCGCATAAGAGAACAATTCTTGGTCATTAACAATTTATTAATTATAATTACTAGCAGCTGCTAATGATCTTGTACTTCTAGTCAAGCATCTTTATAAAAATGATTACTTGAAAGAATTCTCTTCAACTCTATTTGATAGTGTAAATTATGCTGACACTTTTTCACTCTCCCCTATCCGCTGCCTCGCGCTTCATACGCCTCATTCTTGGGGAATATGGTGTAACCACTCAACTGATTGAAGAATATGAATGGGCAAGAAGACACGAATTTCTAGCCCTCAATCCCGCTGGTCATGTTCCTGTTTTTCTCGATGAACACGAGGTTCCATTATCAGGTCCTCTTGTTATCTGCGAATATTTAGACGAAACACATGGAAGTTTACGACAAGAAAATAAGCTCTTTCCGGAAAATCCTTTAGATCGTGCAGAAGTACGCCGTCTCAATGACTGGTTCTTAAATAAATTCGAAAATGAAGCAACGCGCCATATCGTACGAGAACGAATCCATAAACGTGAAATGCCACTTTCCATTGGCGGTGGTGCTCCTAATTCACAAATTTTACGCAATGCACGTGCCAATATTTTACCACATATGAACTATCTCAATTGGCTCTGTGCCTCTCGCGATAGCTTAGTCGGTTCTGCCTTGTCCTATGCAGATCTAGCAGCAGCAGCTTCTATTTCTGTACTTGACTTTCTAGGGGAAATTGACTGGGAACAATCTCCTGCTGCCAAAGACTGGTATATGAGAATAAAATCACGCCCTTCTTTTCGTTCTCTTTTAACAGATCGCGTCCGCGGAATTGTTGCAAGTGCTCACTATGCAGATCTTGATTTCTAGCCTTCTCTCACAAACAAAAATAAAAGTGATATTTTATCTAAAGGATATTTATAGGTTTATGAATTTTTATGCATGCGTATAAACGATATAATGATTTATAATCGTATTCAACAGGGAATAAGACCCATTATAATTGAATCAAAAAAAATACTTTCTTATCGTGTCACAAAAAAAGATTAGCACAGGAATAAAAAATATTTAAGAAAGCATTTTAACGACTCTCTTTAAATACAAGAGCTGTAGCATCATTAGAAGCTAGGCAAATAAAATAACAATACTTAACGCATGTTATCCTCAAGTCTCCCCAATATATGAAAAAACGCATTGCATAACATATATACTATTTGCTCTATAATAAAAAAATCCTCATCATGCGTTTTTACAACATAACAATTTTTTAAACTGACTTTCCTAAAAGATGAAGAATCCGACCAACTCTCGTGTGAAAACAATCCAACTTCTTGTTAGCCCCTTGTTTTTATCCCCTTTTTACGTGATTTTATTTATGGGTAACATATTGATATACAATGATAAATAATCGTTTTTTTACTTTAATCATCAATTCCAAATACCTTTTTCTCATTACCTTCATCACATTTAAAACAATCAAAATCGCTTTCTTATGCGTCACAAATGGAATTGGTAAATGAAAGAATATTAAAGAAAAGAATGAAAATGCCTAAGTGCCAAGAATTATTAAAACATTAAAGGCTAACAAAACGTATGATAATGCTAATTTTCTCTATTTATGAAGCATAAAGATAGTGGCGCAGAATAGATGTTATATTATTCATGGATACTCTCTCGTGATACCACTCACGAGCACTATCATAAAATAAGTTTAGAAGAATTGATAAATATTTCTTTAAGAAAAGCGCATGAATTAACCACATAGGTGTATTTTGTTTTGGAGGTCTTGTTTTGCATGAAGAACGCTCCCCCCTTAAAGAACGAAAGAAACAAAAGCGTAAAGTAATACACAATCTCCTTTAGGTGACATAAGCAAACCTTACTTAGGAATATTCATCACACACTCTAACGAAAAACATCTCTATTTAAATTTGCAGATCTTATATCACTTGCTCTAAACAACAGTATTTTACAGCATAACAAGATAAATTAAAGCAGGAAAAAAATTTTTCTATAAAGAAAAAGAACCATTGGAAAGAAGGCAAGAATTTGCCTATACTGCACAGTAAAGTATTATAAGGAGATAAAAATGCGCCTTACAGTTGTTGGTGCAAATGGAAGAATGGGACGTGAACTCATTACAGCAATCCAGCAGAGGAGAGATGTAGAACTTTGTGCTGTTCTTGTACGCAAAGGCTCACCGTTTGTAGGAAAAGATGCCAGTGCCTTAATTGGTTCAGATTCTCTTGGGATTGGTATCACTGACGATCCCGAAAATGCCTTTTCTAATACAGAAGGTATTTTAGATTTTTCACAACCAGAAGCCAGTATTCTTTATGCTAACTACGCTGCTCAAAAAAGCCTTGTCCATATTATTGGCACCACAGGATTTAGCAAAACAGAAGAAGAAAAAATTGCAGATTTTGCGAAATATACAACAATTGTCAAATCCGGAAATATGAGCCTTGGAATAAATCTTTTAGCCAACCTTGTAAAGAAAGCTGCTAAAGCATTAGAAGCCGATGATTTTGATATCGAAGTTTATGAAATGCATCACGCTAACAAAGTTGACGCCCCTTCTGGAACAGCCCTTCTTCTTGGCCAAGCAGCAGCTGAAGGGCGCAATGTTATGCTTAAAAATGTGCGTGTCAACGAACGCAATGGTCATATAGGTAAACGCAAAAAAGGCACCATTGGCTTTTCCTGTTCACGTGGTGGGACAGTTGTTGGAGAACACAGTGTCATTTTTGCCGGCTCCAATGAGCGCATTGTTCTTTCACATACAGCGCAAGAACGCTCTATCTTTGCCAATGGCGCATTAAAAGCAGCTTTATGGGCACAAAATCATGAAAGCGGTCTTTATTCAATGTTCGATGTTTTGGGATTGAACGATGAATTTTAAACAATCAATAGAATAGAGGCAATGCATAATGGGACGCATACTTACACTAATTCGTCATGGACAAAGTGAATGGAATCTCAAAAACCTTTTTACCGGTTGGAAAGATCCTGATTTAACAGAAAAAGGTCATGCCGAAGCGATAGCAGCAGGAAAAAAACTGAAAGAATATGGTTTGAAGTTTGATATCGCTTATACATCAACCTTACAGCGTGCTCAAAAAACCGCTCAGCACATTTTAGAGCAAATGGGACAATCAGATTTAGAAGTGATAAAAAATCCTGCATTAAATGAACGTAATTATGGTGATCTTTCTGGTTTAAATAAAGATGAAGTACGCCAACAATGGGGGCAAGAGCAAGTGCAAATGTGGCGCCGCTCCTATACAATTGCACCCCCGAATGGAGAAAGCCTACGCGACACCGGTGCGCGCATCTGGCCTTATTATCTTTACCATATCCAGCCTCATATTTTGCGCTCCAAAACTGTTTTAATCGCAGCGCATGGAAATTCTCTTCGTGCTCTTATTATGGCGCTTGAAGGTCTCTCCGGTGAGGAAATTATATCTCAAGAATTAGCGACCGGTATTCCTATTATTTACACATTTAATCCGGATTCAACAATTTTATCAAAGAAAGTCCTCACACCTTAAACTTCTAAAATCATGATCTCCCCAAAAATTCAATTCAATCGTTTTAAGCTGAAAAAATAAATTCTATAATTTTATTGACAGAATTGCGTCATGCGCTTAGATGAATTTTATGAGCCCAGATGGCGGAATTGGTAGACGCGCAGGTTTCAGGTACCTGTGCCGTAAGGCGTGGAGGTTCGAGTCCTCTTTTGGGCACCATGCTCTTTTTTATCCAAAATAATTTATTGATTTTCCATATATTTTTTACAGTGAGGGACGCGTAAATAAAAGTTAGGGAATAGGATTTTGCAACACGTCTCTCTAATTATTACGAATCAAGAGTTC
>NZ_JBHIPV010000016.1:0-21698 GCF_042196165.1 Bartonella sp. AP20NXHL
TTAACAATCCAATCATTAAAACAAGATGTGATCTTTAAACGTATGTTATCGATAATTCCAAACAACTAAATTTTTAACAGTGTAATTTGTGCTGTGATAAAAACGTATCATAAAATTTATAAACTGTTATGAATGATATCGGCTTTTCATTTCGTCTGAATGCACACATGCGTTATAATATTTGCATCATGCTTAGCTTTTTAGGGTCTATTTATACATGGCAATCTTATATAAAAAAGGGTCAAATGGATCATGCATAAAAGTGTGGATTCTTAAGTGGATTCATATAAAATAATTGCATATAACACACTGAATTTATTATGTTTTTATGGAATAAGCGTTTCCGGGGTCTGGCAGTGCTGACTCAAAACAGCCCCTTGCTTTTAGTGCTGAAAGCACTTGGACATAACAAGAGCCCCCGGAAATTCCGGGATATCCGCAAAAGCGGTTTTATTTCTAGTTTGAGTTTTTCGGGCTTCCAGACCCTATTTGATTGTCGCGTATACAACCAAAAACACAAGCCTCCTTCATAAGGCAATTACTTTCAATCGTCAATTGAAATTACAACAGTGTTTCTTGTTTGTTTTTTCAAGTTTTCACGTAATTAATGCGTATATTATACATAAAAATATTGCTTGAGATACTTTAGATACTTGTAAAAATTGTAAAGCGAAATTAAAGGGTGATGGCAAGGTAATGGGGTGATTTTCTCCTTTACGATTTTATGTTTTCTCCCCAAAATTAGGCTGTTTCCCCGCTTTGAAAAGTAAACAAACAGATAAATATTCTTGTCCCGATATGGTATACATAAGATGATACAGCTTATCGTTTTTCTTCATCTTAAATCGAGGTATCTCAAACATGTTGCTCGTGAAGGGTATAACGTAAAGTTCATGAAATATAACAATTTTATATTTAATAAATAAATTTCATTTACCTGAGTTGGTTCAAAATGTTATTATAATTCTTGCTTTTAAGAAGTTCATAAGAGCCATTTTTATTCCCTTTTTTAATTGTTTTTATTCAGATGCTTGTGTGGTGCAAGCGAATGGTTTTGATTGCTTCAGTATGAACAGGCTGGAATGAGATAAATCTGATGATATTTTTGGCTTTTGTTACAAGGTGTAAAGCGATATAAATATCTTTATTGTAAAACTCTTTTTTCAGAAATCGTAGATATTGAGATATCATATTGATAGAGGATTGATAGCAGTGGGCTTGTAGAGGAAAATTGCATGAGGGTTTTTTATTTTTTATGCGTTATTTCTTCATTGTTTTGCAAAGGGCGCGCTTCTGAGGCAAGCATAATGGGAACGCCATCACGAATAGGATAGGCAAGTTTGGCTTTGAGAGAAATGAGTTCTTGTGTTTTTCGGTTGAAAGAGAGAGTGCCTTTCGTTATTGGGCAGACGAGCAATTCGAGCATTTTGGGATCTGTGGTCATTTTTTTCATGTTGGGACATTCATTAGTTTAAGCGGTAATCTGTTCTTGTTTGTTTCATGAGTGAGCGCTCTGTTAATGCAAGAAGAGTTTGGGCACGGCTTTCGATATCTGGAGCTTCAAGGAGAGCTTGTTTTTCTGCTGGTGTAAAGGGGATAAGGGCTGAAAAAGCATTAACCAATATAGGTGTAGGGGCTTCTATGATACTGCTCCAATTATATTCCATTTCATGTATGGTTAGATATTTTTCTACAACGTCGAGTAAGTTCTCTCGGTTAATGTTTTCTTCAATATCAAATTCTTGCAAGTCTTTTATGTTTGATTGGATGAGAGCTGTTCGATAGGATTTTGTGTTTGTCAATTCTTGTTCTAAGGTGAAGCGGCAAACACCTTGTAAGATAATGAACAGTTGTCCATTTCCTGTTTCACTGTAGTTTGTAATGCGCCCTATACAGCCTGTTTTATAAAGTTGTGTAGAGAAGCGGTCTGTATCCGATGAAAGTGGTTGAATAATGCCCAATAGACGATCAGTTACCATAACGTTTTCAATCATTTCAAGTGATTCTGGTTCAAAAATGTTGAGTGATAAAAAACCACCGGGTAGTAAGAGTGCACCTTCTAAAGGAAAAAGAGCAATTTGCTTTGGAAGATCATTTTCGCAATTGTAAGAGATATTACCAGCTTTCATGAGTATTTTGTCACCTTTGTTCGGTAGTTTTAGTCTGTAGATAGTCGCAATTTATGACACTATGGAGTAAAGCAGAAAAACCACTTCTTGTGCATTAAAATCATACTTATAAAATACTTGAAGTCCTTAATTCTAAATAAAGAATATGAAACCCTATCTTTAAGGTTGAACTGCGCGCGAAAGAATATTGCTTTGCGATCTTTTTAGTGTGTGACGTTTTGCATGATTTTCAAGAGGTATTTTTGTTTATAGCTTTTGATTTTTGTCTTAAATTTCCTAAAATGTGTTCCTTGCAATTTTTGTAAGGTTCAAAAGGACACTATTATAAATCTTTTGAAGTAGCTTATGCAAGTTTTAAAATGAGAACATTTTCATCACTTTACTAATGACAGTGTGATAAAGATAGGCTATAGGTTTAAATATGCTGGAAAGAGCGTTATTGTTTCTTTCATTCTTTTGCGGGAGAGTGCAGATTGCAAATTTTCGCATTGCCGCCGAAGGGGAAATAGCCCATAATCTCTCAGGCTTTAAGGACCGTAAAAGGAAGAAGGCAGATCTGGAAAGTCGGGAGAACCCGCGCCGAAGGTGTAAGCGAAAAATCTTTTCGCGAGTCTCTCAGGTTGATGACAGAGGGGGCAGAGACGGCCATATTCTGTGGGCGTTAGCGCAGCTTTGGAGTTATTATGGGCACAACACAAGAAACATCTTTTTTAAAAACACTTCCTTTATATGATTTGCATGAAAAAGCAGGAGCAAAATTTGGTGCTTTTGCGGGCTGGAACATGCCTTTAACTTATCCTCTTGGCGTTTTGAAAGAACATCTTCATACGCGTGCACATGCAGGACTTTTTGATATTTCTCATATGAAATTGATTGCGGTTGAAGGGGCACAAGCCGTGGAATTTTTGTCCTATGCTTTTCCCATTGATGCAGCAGCTTTAAAGATTGGGCATTCACGGTATAATTATTTGCTTAATGAGCAGGCTGGTATTCTTGATGATCTTATCATTACCCGTTTGGAAGAGGGCCGTTTTATGTTGGTCGCCAATGCTGGGAATGCACAGGCTGATTTCGTAGAATTGGAAAAGCGTGCGGTTGATTTTGAATGTCAAGTGATTGCCCTTGAAAGGGTATTGCTTGCTCTTCAAGGTCCTGAAGCGGCAGCTGTTCTTGCTGATGCCGATTTACCAGGGAATGAATTGTTCTTTATGCAAGGATTCGAACCACAGCAGGATTGGTTTATAACGCGTTCTGGTTATACGGGAGAGGATGGTTTTGAAATTGCTTTGCCTATAGGGCATGCGCATATGTTGGCTGAAAAATTGCTGAGTGATTCTCGTGTTGAGTGGATTGGACTTGCAGCACGCGATAGCTTGCGGTTGGAAGCAGGGCTGTGTTTGCATGGAAATGATATTACCCCTGATACGACACCTATTGATGCGGCTCTAATATGGGCTGTTCCTAAAAATGTTCGAGAAAAAGCACAATTTTATGGTGCAAAAGCTTTTCTTGAAGCACTGCAAAAAGGACCTGCTCGTTGTCGTGTTGGATTAAAACCGCAAACGCGTCAACCTATTCGTGCCGGTGCGGTACTTCTTGATGATCAAGGTAATGAGATTGGCGTTGTAACATCAGGTGGTTTTGGTCCTTCTTTTGATGGTCCTGTCGCGATGGGTTATGTTCCTGTTGATTTTAAAGTTGAAGGGACACAAGTCTTTACAGAACTGCGAGGCAAAAAGATTGTACTATCAGTTCATTCACTTCCCTTTGTTGAACAACGTTATTTTAAAGGATGATTTTTTATGTCTAAAACTTATTTTACACAAGACCATGAATGGCTTAGCGTTGAAGGGCAAGTGGTGACTGTTGGGGTTACGCATTATGCGCAAGAGCAATTAGGGGATTTGGTTTTTGTTGATTTACCACAAAGTGGAACAAAACTTTCCAAAGGAGAGGCGGCGGCTGTTGTGGAATCAGTGAAGGCGGCTTCAGATGTTTATGCTCCTCTTGATGGTGAAGTGGTCGAAATAAATGAAGCCTTGGCTGATAATCCTGAACTGGTGAATCAGAAATCCGAAACAGAAGGCTGGTTATGGAAAATGACATTGCAGGATGAGACACAACTGGAAGGGTTGTTAGATAAAGATGCTTATAAGGCTTTGATTGGATGAGTGGCATGATCGAGCGTTCTTTTTCTTCTCGACATATTGGGCTGCGTCCTGATGAAACACAAAAAATGCTTGATATTTTAGAGCTTGATTGTGTTGATACACTCATTTCTCAAGCTGTTCCACACTCTATCCACTTGGGACGTTCATTGAATCTTCCAGAGGCTGCTAGTGAAGGACAAGCCTTGGAAGAACTCTCCAAGATGATGGAGCGTAACCATGTGCACAAAAGTTTTATTGGACAAGGATATCATGGAACTTATGTGCCTCCGGTTATTTTACGAAATCTGTTTGAAAATCCGGCTTGGTATACTGCTTATACGCCTTATCAAGCAGAAATTAGCCAGGGTCGTTTAGAACTTTTGTTTTATTTTCAGACATTGGTTAGTGAACTAACAGGTTTGCCTGTTGCTGCTGCTTCTCTTCTTGATGAAGCAACTGCTTTAGCTGAAGCCAATGCCCTTGCTTTTCGCTTTTTCCGTGAGAAAAAAACAAAAATTTCTCTTCAGAGTCTTTTACATCCTCAGATTTTGAGTGTTGCGCAAACGCGTGCTGAAACACAAGGGATTCAGATTAGCCAAAATGGCGAAATTGCTTCTGATACAGCAGCAATTGTTTTATCTTGGCCAGATACAAAAGGCTCTTTTCATGATTACAGTGAGATCATAAAAGAGGCAAAGGAAAAGGGAGCTTTAGTTATCGTTGTGGCTGATCCTTTAGCGCTTACCCTTATGGAGCCACCGGCTCAATGGGGGGCAGATATCGTTGTTGGCTCTATGCAGCGTTATGGCGTTCCGATGGGATTTGGTGGTCCACATGCTGGTTACCTTGCCGTGAGTGATGCGTTAACGCGGCTTATTCCAGGGCGTATTGTTGGTCAATCCGTGGATACGAGAGGGCGTGTTGGTTTTCGTTTAGCTTTGCAAACACGCGAACAACATATTCGGCGCGATAAAGCGACGTCAAATATTTGTACAGCGCAGGCTTTATTGGCTAATATGGCAACCGCTTATGCTGTTTGGCATGGGCCGAAAGGTTTACAAGAAATTGCGCAGCGAATTCATCATTTAACATGTCGTTTTGTTGCTGGTTTAGAAGCAGCAGGGGTTCATGTTGAAGGGAAAAGCTTTTTTGATTGTGTTAGTATTTCTGTTAAGGGAAAAGCGCGAGAGATTGCGCATCAAGCCAAAATAGGTGGGCGCCTTATTCGTGTTCTCGATGATGACATCATTGCAATCAATTTTGATGAATTATCGACAGAAGAAGATGCTGGTGCTTTAGCGCAGCTTTTTGGGGCACAATTAGGCGATCAGGTTTCTCCACAGCTCTATGGAAAAAAACGGGATGCTGCTTTTCTTTCTCAGCCTTTTTTTCATGCTGTTCATTCAGAGACAGATATGATGCGCTTTTTGCGTCGTTTGGCGGATAAGGATTTGGCGCTGGACCGTGCTATGATCCCTCTTGGTTCTTGTACAATGAAGCTTAATGCCGCGGCTGAACTAATGCCTGTAAGTTGGGCGAGCATGGCCAATATACACCCCTTTGTTTCACAAGAGGATGCAGCGGGTTATTTGGAGATGATCAATCAGTTAAATGCGTGGTTGTGCGAAATTACAGGATTTGCGCAAGTTTCTTTTCAGCCAAATTCTGGTGCTCAAGGTGAATATGCTGGGCTTTTGGCTATCCGACGATATTACCAATCACGGGGAGAACATCAACGTACAGTTTGTCTTATTCCTGCATCTGCGCATGGTACCAATCCAGCTTCGGCCCATATGGCAGGGATGGAAGTCGTTGTGGTAAAATGTTTAAGCGATGGTGATGTTGATGTAGACGATCTCAAAATGAAAGCGCAATTGCATAAAGATAAATTGGCTGCTCTCATGATTACTTATCCTTCAACCCATGGTGTTTACGAGGAAAGCATTAAGGAAATTTGTTCTATTATTCATGAAAATGGCGGACAAGTTTATTTTGATGGTGCTAATCTCAATGCCCTTGTGGGTCTTGCTCGTCCTGCGGATATTGGCGCTGATGTTTGTCATATGAATCTTCATAAAACATTTGCTATTCCTCATGGTGGTGGTGGTCCTGGTATGGGACCAATTGGAGTTGCTGCGCATCTCAAACCATTCTTACCAGGTCATGAACAGGATGGGACAACACATGCGGTTTCTGCTGCTCCTTATGGAAGTGCATCTATTCTTGCGATTACATGGATGTATATTCGAATGATGGGGGCTGATGGCTTAAAATATGCAACACAAATAGCCATTTTAAATGCCAATTATATTGCTGCACGTCTTTCAGCCGCTTATTCCATTCTTTATCGGGGCAAGCATGGACGTGTTGCGCACGAATGTATTGTGGATACACGCGTGTTGAAAGAGCAGTATGGGGTGAGTGTTGATGATATTGCAAAACGTCTCATTGATTATGGATTTCATGCGCCCACGATGTCGTTCCCTGTTCCGGGAACTTTGATGATTGAGCCAACGGAATCAGAACCAAAAGCAGAGATTGATCGTTTTTGTGATGCTTTACTCTCTATTGCTGAAGAAGCTAAGAAAGTTGGTAGCGGGGTTTGGCCAAAAGACAATAATCCATTGGTGAATGCCCCTCATACAGTGGCAGATACTTTAGATGATGCTTGGGCACGACCCTATTCGCGACAAGAAGCTGCTTTTCCCAACAGTTCTCTTGATCCAGCCAATAAATATTGGCCTCCTGTATCGCGTATTGATAATGTTGCGGGAGACAGAATGCTCATTTGTTCGTGCCCGCCATTGGGAAATACCTATTAAATAACAAATATGTATTTAATTTATTTATTTGCATAAACAAAAAAAGCCCACACATTTTGTGTGGGTTTTTTACTTGTTGATCATGATGGCGTTATTTGTCTATTTTCTAGAATTTTGCATTGTTTTTTTACAACATGAGCAAAATCGAAAAAGTCGACAAAAAAGCTGTGTTTTGTCGGCAATAGGCATGCTCTCCTTTGTCTTCTACCGTATGACATGGTTTTAGTGACTAGTCGGCATCGGTCTAGCCAGCTAATTCATGTAAACGAGAGTGAAACCTATGAGGATAGGGGCACGTCTGTTGCATGTGTTGTGATATACTACTTCTCACTAAGGTGACGACGACCGGTTGTAGAAAGAATAAAATCAAATTTAATGTTTTTGATGATAAAGACACGCGAAACTCTGTTGTTGCATCTTTTCGAGTCAAGAATTGTCTAAATATTTCTCTTTAATCTGCTTTTTATAAATATGACGCAAAAATATGTAAGAACACCTGTCAGAATGAGCAAACGCAAAGCCAAATGTATTATGGTTGTTTTTTACAAGGGGTCTTATAAAAGCCGGCACATCTTTCCACTTCATTGCAAGTCAGTTTGTGACTTTACGGCGCTGTTTTTCTAAGAGCTCGTGTTCTTTCGCTGTTACCTGTAAATCAACATCCAAACTTAACGCAGCGACATGTTTTAAGTCAGAGATTGAGAAAAAAAGAGCTTTATGAGTCGTTCCTGCTTTTGTCTGTCAGATGAGGGCGGGGGGATTGTGTATTTCTGTTGACGTAACCTTTGAAACTGGAAGACAATCTAATTTTGGGAAAATGTAAAGCCGTAAAGGTGAAAATCAATCCTCAGTTTGTCATCTCCTCTTAATTCAGCTTTGCGGCTTTCAAAAGCATTTAAAGTAATATTTTTTTAATAATGGGGATTACACATTGCTCCATACTTTATATTTATTGTGTTCTTTAGTGGGGGAATGATCCTCATGTAAAACAGAACGCTTCAAAAAGAATATACTTGAGTTGTTAATTCACGTGTTTGTTTTAAAGAGACACTTCGCTCCCAATCCCATTTCGCGACGGCGCTCGTGAATGGTGTAAGGGTAAATCCATTGATTCCCCACTATCTTTACGCTCTATGAAGAAGGAAGTTGGCACTATCATACACTTTTCCAGCTCGTGGGTGCTGCTTACAGCCCTTGGTATTTGAGGCGGTTCATTAGAAGCATTATTCTTTTCTTAAATCATTTTTATCTACACATAATCCAGCTTGTGGTATGCAAGCGAATGATTTTAATTGGGAAATTAATTTTAAAAACTTTGTAGTAGATGCTTTTTTGTCAATTTATGGGGAAAGGCTAAGTTTTTGTATTTTGGGTGAAAGCTACTTCCATAAAACAGTCCATCAACTTGTCTGTTTTGAGATTTCTGTGAATGTACGGTGTCTATGACCATTCTATGTGGTTGATTGTTGTAAAATCTTTTGTAAAAGCTCCTTAATTTTCTAAAAGGATGATTTTTATCAATTTATTTTTTTAAAGAGTTTTTATGTGTAAATGTATTTATAGCGGGAGCCAAGAGATGTTAGAATTTCATTGGGAAGGGTATCGGCATCTATAGATACTTTTTCAAGTGTTTGATGGGGCCCAATGAGTTCTACCCAGTCACCTGTTTGAGGTTTTTGTTCAAGATCGGTCGTATCTACAATAATGGAATCCATAGAAACCCGCCCAACCATGGGAAGTTTGTGCCCGTTGAAATAAACTGTTCCTTTATTCGAAAGAGCACGGAGCCAGCCGTCTGCGTAGCCTATAGAAATGGTTGCAAGAGTGCTTGGTCTGTTGGTTATAAAGCTTTCTCCATAACCAATAGGTGCTCCTATATCAACAACGCGGCTTTGAATGACTTGGGCTTCAAGTCTTAAAACAGGTTTTAGAAGGGATGTGTGTTTTTCTTGGGGGGCGATTCCGTAAAGTGCAATGCCTGGACGAACAAGATCAAAATAAAAATCTGATCCTAGAAAGATACCTCCAGAATTGGCAAAGGAAACTTTGCAAGCAGGCAATTGCGCAAGGATCGTTTTGAAAGCAGTCAATTGGGCATAATTTGATGGATGGGTATCATCTTCTCCGTTAGAAAGGTGACTAAGAATATATTTTATTTCTGCTTTTTCGAAAATTGTAGGGTGTTTGATGAGTTTTTGTAATTCTTTTTGATTAAGTCCTAATCGGTTCATATGGGTATCGATTTGAACAATTGCTGGAAATTTTTTATCTTTTTTTTGACAAATTTTTTGCCAATTTTCAATGGCATTCCAAGAGTTTAGAACAGGAACAATACCAGATTGTGCGACAAACTCTTCTGCTAAGTGTGGAAGTCCATTCAGAAGGGAAATCGTGACATTTGATGGTAAAATGCTTTTTAATTGGAGTGCTTCTATGATTTGGGCGACAAAAAAAGTGCGACAACCAGCTTGATAAAGGGCAGGAGCAATTTTGTGAGCTCCTAATCCATAGGCGTTTGCCTTTACAACTGCTGAACATTGCGTTGGAGCTACACGTTTGGCTAAAGTGATATAATTGGCAACAATGGCACTGACATCGACGGTTGCTACAGCTGCATAGAGTGATGTATCTATTTCATCATTAACGGATTTTTTCATTTTAAAAGCTTATCTGTGTTCGTGAAATACGGGGTTTTTTGGTTATTTCATTGAGGTTCTTTACGATATAGGGAAAGGCACTATTTTCTATGGTCAAAATCATAAGAATCCTATACTGCCATTAAAGTCGTTTTTTATGTAAAATGCTACTTTGGATATAAGAGATACTTTAGTTTTATTTGTGTTGTTATCAACATGGTATCTTCTAATAATTTGTAAAACATAAACTTTTTACTTATTTTCCCTAGTTTAGGCATATAAAAAATAAACATAGTTTATTGTATTGTATCATTTTGAAGAGTGCAATATTAGGCTGTTGTTGCTGGTGCGATTGTTTTGATTAAATATTGCACTGGCTGCTTATTCAGAGAAGATAAAATGATTAAATTAACCACGTTAAATCAATGCATTACAAGTTTTTTACCATGAGGGGAAAGATCACTTATCTGTGCAATTTTGGATGTCGTCTCATGCACTTAAAATTATTTTTGTTAAATGGAAAACAGTGTGTAAACACTTTCTGATACATTAAAAACTGTTGACTTAGAAAACCCGTTGATTTGGATATTATTTATTTTCAAGATGGATTGGGTATCCAATATTTACTTTCTAGTCTTTGATTGGTTTTAAGTGAAATCAATTTTATCGCTGATAGCGCGCGCTAGATTCATTTATTTAATTTTGACATAAAAGTGTTAACCTTGAGGCTTTTGTTTTAAGAAAATTGTTGGCAGATGGTTGTGCAAGTACTATATCACGTCAAGGATTCGAAATTTAACGTTCAATAAAATATAGGGAAGAGTATGAATACGTCTGCTACCAATGTTCCGTCAAGCATCAGCAGCGTTGCAAATTTTCCGATTCCTGAGAATGTGTTCGCCCTTACTGTCCAAGAGGTTTGTCACTACACAGATCGGTTATTTAAATTCCGTCTGAATCGTCCGGAAAGTTTTCGTTTTCGTTCGGGTGAGTTTGTTATGATCGGTTTGCCAAATGCAGAAAAGCCGATTTATCGCGCTTATTCGATTGCAAGCCCCTTTTGGGATGAACAGCTTGAGTTTTTTTCGATAAAAGTTCCAGGGGGACCTTTAACCGAGCATCTCCAAAAAATTAAAATTGGTGATACAGTTCTCATGCGTAAAAAATCTACAGGAACGCTGGTTCTTGATGCTCTTATTCCTGGAAAACGTCTTTATCTTCTTTCAACTGGGACGGGAATTGCTCCTTTTGCAAGCCTTATTCGTGATCCTGAAACTTATGAAAAGTTTGCAGAAGTTGTCCTTATTCAAACAACGCGCGAAAAGAATGAGTTAATTTATGCAAAAGATCTTGTTTCCTCTTTGCAACAAGATCCACTCATTGGAGAGTATGCACAACAGTTGAGATTTTATCCTATGACTACTCGTGAATCTTCTGAGCATATGGGGCGTATTACGACGGTTATGGAAAGTGGGGACTTTTTTGAAACAACTGGCCTTCCTAAAATTCATCCTGATGAAGATCGGGTGATGATTTGTGGTTCCATGGCAATGTTAAAAGATTGCGCAAGGATGTGTGAAAGCTTTGGTCTTGTTGAAGGGGCCAATAATGCTCCTGCTACTTATGTTGTAGAGCGCGCTTTTGTGGAGTAATGGGTGGGAAAATTGGTGCTTTATCTTCTTTCAAAGCGGTACGGGGTTTTTCCTTTTGCAAGCTTTATTCGTGATTCTGACACTTATGAAAAATTTTCAGAAGTTGTTCTTATTTAAATAACGCGCGAAAAGAATGAGTTAGTTTGTGCAAAAGATCTTGTTTTCTCTTTGCAACAAGATTCATTCATTGGGGCATATGCACAACAGTTGAAATTTTATCCTATGACTACTTGTGAGCTTTCTGAGCATATGGGGCGTATTACGACTGTTATGGAGAGTGGGAGCTTTTTTGAAACAATAGCACTCCCCAAAATTCATCTCGATGAAGATCGGGTGATGATTTGTGGTTCCATGGCAATGTTAAAAGATTGCGTAAGGATGTGTGAAAGCTTTGGTCTTGTTGAAGGGGCTGATATTCTTGCACTTTATATTATATTGTAGAAAGAGCTTTTTTTGAGGGAGAGGGAAGTTGTGATGCGGTATATGCTAATGCAGCAATCGAATCCCAATCACTTATTGCAATGAGTTGTTGGGGCGCTATCCAAGAACCACCAACGCAGAAGACATTGGGCAGTTGGAGCCATTGTGTTGCACTTTTTTGTGTAATACCGCCTGTTGGGCAAAACCGGATATCAGAGAAGGGAGATGCTAAAGCTTCAATGAAGGAAATACCTCCAGCAGCTTCAGCAGGGAAAAATTTAAGATATGAATAGCCTTTGTTTAATGCTTGCATGAGTTCACTTGGGGTCATTGCAGCGGGAAGAAGGGGAATTTCACTATTTTTTGCACAATTGATTAGTTCATTGGATAATCCGGGGCTTACAATAAACTTGGCTCCAGCTTGTTCGGCTTTTTCGTAATGTGTTGTGTTGAGAATTGTGCCGGCTCCAACAATTGCTTCAGGGACTTCTTGTGTAATTTTCTGAATTGCTTTGAGGGCATTTGGTGTTCGCAAGGTGATCTCAATTGTTTTTAATCCACCTTTGACAAGAGCGCGTGTTAAGGGTACAGCACTTTGTAGATTGTCAATGAGCAAAACAGGTATAACAGTTTGTCCTTGGAGATATAATAAAAGCTTTTCTCTTTTTTGGCACATGATATTTTTTCTTCTTGGAGATGATATTGTTTGTATCGTTTGATTAAGCACAATATGTTAAAGAGTACATGAATAAATCTTGAAATTGAATGAAACGCGCGTTATGGCAAAACACATGGAAAAGAATTTTAAAGTTGCTGCACTTTATTGCTTTGCAGATTTGAAACATTATCATCAATTACAAAAACCTTTGCAGGAATTATGTCAAGCAAAGGATATCAAAGGCACTCTGCTTTTAGCACAAGAGGGAATTAATGGAACAGTTGCTGGTTCTTGTGCGGCAATTGAGGCATTGGTGGACTTTATTATGGCTGAACCAGCGTTTCAAACGCCGGAGATTAAATATTCATGGGCATCAAAAATGCCTTTTCATCGCATGAAAGTGCGGTTGAAAAAAGAGATTGTAACAATGGGGGTTGAAGGGGTTGATCCGCTAAAAGTTGTTGGTACGTATGTGGATCCTGAAGATTGGAATGCTCTTATTCAAGATGAAGAGACAATTTTGATCGATACGCGTAATGATTATGAATATGCAATAGGGAGTTTTCAAGGAGCGATTGATCCGCAGATTAAAACATTTCGCGAATTTCCTGAATGGGTGCGTAAACATGAGGCTGAGTTAAAGAAAAAAAAGAAAATTGCCATGTTTTGTACAGGTGGTATTCGGTGTGAAAAATCAACAGCTTATGTTCGTGATCTTGGTTATGAGCAAGTCTACCATCTAAAAGGAGGTATTCTCAAATATTTAGAAAAAATTCCAAAAGAGAAAAGTTTATGGTGGGGTGAGTGTTTTGTTTTTGATGAGCGTGTTTCTGTTCATCATGGTCTTGAAGAATGTGGACGCGAATTATGTCGCGCGTGTCGTTCTCCTCTTAATGCTGAAAGCAAATTATCGCCTCATTATGAGGAAGGTGTTTCCTGTGATGCTTGTTATAACACGCGTAGTGAAGCCGATAGAGAGCGCTTTCGTGAGCGCCATAGGCAGTTTCAATTGTTGAAGTTGCGTGCAATTGATTCTCATCAAGGGACATAAGGATATCGCAGTGTAGGGCTTTAAATTGTAGCGTTTTTCTCTTAAATTTAAGAGAGAAGAGTTTTTTAATATTAGTAGAAAAATATTTTATAAGACCGGATATTATTCGGTCTTTTTGTTTATGTTAAATTATTTGACTTATAAGTAATCATTATAGATTGTTTACTTTCTTTGACTTTATAGGATTGAGTATTTCAAATACTTTTCATTTTAAAATAGAAAAGTCATTTACGAACAATTTAGCACATTGATTTATAATAATTGGCTATTTGCATCTTGAATAAGAGATCTAAATATCGTCAGGATTCTCTCATTCCAAGCCTGTTTCTATGGTTGAATCAATAAAAACCATATCTCTTCCACGTTACAAGCGGGGAAAGTCACGTGGAGTAAAACAATACAAGAAGGACGTGCCTCTTATTAGTCGTCTCAAATGTCAAGGGCTGTCACAACATTGGGGGCTTAGTGTGTGATGATGATCAGCTTGCTCTTTTATGAAGCCTAAAAATAGTGGGTTCAATAGATTTTATATTATTTTATTGGGGGTACTATTCTATCATTTATGGGCGCTGGTGTGAAGTTGGCTCGAGCACTTTAAGAAATGTTTCTTTAAAGAAAGTACGTGAAGATACAACCCAACTATATTCCGTTTGGGGTATTCTGTTTTACATGAGGGGAGTGATCCCATGAAAGTGGATGAATGACCTTGTTTGGTGGGGGAGAGTGTTGTTTTTTCGCATCATTTTATCTTTAAGAATTAAAAAATGTTTAAAATTAAAAAAATGATTGAAATGAGAAAGAATTCGTTTTATAGGATGCCTTGCCCAAAGTCGCACGTGCCTGTGGGTGTCCGCTGGTTCTCAAATGGTGAGATTAACCGGTACGGTACCTGGAACTAACCGCTCCAGTCATTCTTACAGCCAATTGCAAGAATGAGGACATCTTGAAGCAACGACGGTGCGGGCCTTTCTGGTGTCTTCCAGCTTTTAAATGCTGGGATAACTATAGAGGCACACCTCATTGCCTTCAGTGCGGAAGTGGTTTTCTCAACTCCAATCAAAAAGGCATATAAAATAGAATAACGCGGTTTCGCGCTGTTCTTTCGCAGCATGCAATGCTAATTTCTGGTTTTTTGTAATCAGAATGGGGATGGTTGTTGTGTGTTTTTTGTCCTTTAACTTTTGGCAGCTTTGGCTGTCTAAGCATAGAGTGGGGGAGCGTTCCCTCAAGGAGAATTGCAGATGGCAACGCAACGTATTCGCGATTTTCTTGCAACACATCGTTCTGAAGGTCCATGCTTAATTGTTGACCTTGATGTTGTTCGTGATAACTATTTAAATTTTGAAAAAGCTCTGCCGCAGTCTCGTATTTTTTACGCAATAAAGGCAAATCCAGCTCCTGAAATCTTGCGTTTGCTAAGTTCTTTAGGATCTTCTTTTGATGCGGCTTCTGTTGCAGAAATTGAAATGGCTTTAAAAGCAGGAGCAACGTCAGAGCGTATTTCTTTTGGAAATACGATTAAAAAAGAGCGTGATATTGCACGAGCATATGCATTGGGAGTTTCACTTTATGCTGTTGATTGTGTTGAAGAAGTGGAAAAAATTGCGCGTGTTGCTCCAGGAGCACGTGTTTTTTGCCGTGTTCTTACCGATGGCAAAGGTGCAGAGTGGCCATTGTCACGCAAATTTGGTTGTGTTCCAGATATGGCGGTTGATGTTCTAAGACGGGCACACCAATTGGGTTTGCAAGCCTATGGTGTTTCTTTTCATGTTGGATCTCAGCAGGTTGATTTGAGTGCGTGGGATCGTGCTTTATCGGATGCTTCTACAGTTTTTAAGCGTTTGGAACAAGAAGGCATTTCACTAAGGTTGGTGAATATGGGGGGCGGTTTTCCAACGCGTTATTTGAAAGATGTCCCTACAGAACAAGCTTATGGTACAGCAGTTTTTGATTCATTGAAAAAGCATTTTGGTAATCGTATCCCTGAGACGATTATTGAGCCAGGACGTGCGATGGTTGGCAATGCTGGTGTTATTCGTACAGAAGTTGTTCTAATATCTAAAAAAGCTGATAACGATAATGTACGATGGGTTTATCTTGATATTGGGAAATTTAATGGTCTTGCTGAGACTATGGATGAAGCCATTCGTTATCCTATTGAGACACCTCATGATGATAAGGTGATGGAGCCTTGTATTTTGGCTGGACCGACATGCGATTCGGCAGATGTTCTCTATGAAAAAACACCTTATCCGCTTCCTCTATCCCTAACGATAGGAGATGAAATATTGATTCATGGAACGGGTGCTTACACAACAACTTACGCATCGGTTGCTTTTAATGGTTTTGAGCCTTTACGATCATATGTGATCTGACATTTCCTTTTAACTATAGTTTTTTAGATTTTTTGCTATGCTCGTCATGGCGCTGTAAGAGGGCGGTTATAGAGATGAACATGATTAATTTTCAAACAAAAGATGGGGCATGTTTTACACTTTTATTGGAGCAAGAAGCCGATAAGCCTTATCGAGAAAATTTGCTTGATTCAATGATGGGGTATGGACGTAAACGTAAATCATCAGAGGTTTTACGTCGTGGTCGTTTGGCTGCTCAAGGGCTCTCTTTTGTGGTTAAAAATGTGCTTGGAGAGCTTGTGGGAAGTGTCCGTCTTTGGCATGTTTCTTTTTCTAAAGAAAAAAATGAAACACAACATGCTTTACTTTTAGGCCCCTTGGCTGTTGCGTCTGAATGTGCTGGTATGGGAATAGGATCAATTTTAGTCCGACATGCAATTGAAACAGCAAAAAAATTGGGATATGGCGCCATTTTGCTGGTAGGGGATTTTGAATTTTATCAACGTTTTGGCTTTTCAAATAGTTTAACAGAAAATTTGGCAATGCCTGGTCCTTACGAAAAACATCGCTTTCAAGCGTTGGAACTGATACCACATTATCTTTCTGGGTGTTATGGCACTTTGGTTCCTAGTGGAGAACGAGAAGTTTCAAATCGTTTTCAGCATCATAAAGTCGCTTGAAGATAGTGTTTATTTCGTTTTTCAGCAGCTGCCATTGAGAAGAGCATACCGTTTTGACAGTGCCAAGGTATTTAGCGGTACAAAGTTTTGGGGAGTTGTATTGCGATTTTATTATATGGCTTTTTCTTTATGGGGCTGGTTTCTTATTTTTGATAATTTCAGTTAAGTGAGTAAGAATATATTTTAAGCTCATTTTTTGAAATAGTGTCTTATTTTATAATACTGAAGGAACCGGATTTTTGAGTTGTCTTGTGTTCTTTTAAAGTCGCTATCATCATACAGTTTTCCAGTTTTCAATATCGTTGATAAATCTTGCATCAAAACGGTTGGATATTTTACTTTTTTCTTAAACAGTTTTTATTTCTTTGCTTTTTATGTACAAGGGAATGGTTTTGATTGATTCAATAGAGAGATATTTTGAGAAATTTTATACAATTTCAGCTCTTGTTGAAAGAGAAGGGGCTTAAGAAAGAAAAATATGTAGCAGTAGAATCAAAATTGTAAGTATCAGCTTTTTTTAAAGAGTGTAAAAAAATAAAATTACATGTTTAAAAGCAGCTTTTTTGAAAAAAATATATCATTACTTTTTTGCTATAAAGGTAAATCGTTTTGCAATTGGCATGAGAGTATCAAATACAAAATGATTTTCTCATGTAAAATTTTGCATTCAGAATCAAAAAAAAACGTTATCCTACACATTATAAGAGAAATATGTGCGTGAATAAAAATCACAAGAATCATAAATCTTTTATGAATATTCTTGTAAGAATCAAAAGAGTGAAGGCACAGAATCTTAACAAAATAGTTTTTATGAGGATAGTAGCGTAAAAAGGGGGTAGATAGATGAGAGATTTAATCTTTTGTGCCCTATGGTGATAAATCAAAAATCTTATAGAAATGGCTGCTTTATCTTTATGGTGTGGAGCACTTTAGATAAGCTCTTTGTTTATTATCATCTAGAACAATTTTTGTATGCGAGAAGTTGTTTTTAAGTGCGGAAAGAGCCCGCATTAAAAGAATTTTTATCAGAAGAATCATTTAGAATCATATGTTTATTTATACTGTCTCTTGAGACAAGATAAAGTGCATAGGAAACGAGCAAAGTGATAAGGATAAAAAATATTTCTCAATTTTAATTAAGCTTAGTGATTTGGTGGTGAATCCATGAGAGGTGGTATTTTTTTGAGAAACATGGTCATAAATGTCAAAACACCAAAAATGATGGTTATGATAAAGAAAATATCACTAATAGCCATAATGGTTGCTTGTATGCGTACCATACCAAACAATTGAGAAAGAGCCAGAGTATAGGAATCAAAGGTTTCTGTTTTGAATAATACAGTAAGATTTGAAAGCATTTCAGTTGCTTGTCTGTTTGCGTAGTTAAGAGTTTCGGCTATTCGTTCATGATGGAAGTCTGTGCGTTTTGTTATGAGAGTGTTGATAATGGCAAGCCCTACAGCCCCACCTAGATTCCGGGTGAGATTAAAGAGTCCAGAAGCATTTTGCATCCGTTCTGGTGGGAGTGTTCCCAAGGCAATATTATTAATAGGAACCATACATAACATTACAGAAGCACCACGGAAAACTTGCGGCCAAAAAAGCTGCCAAAAATCCCAGTTATCTGTGATAGAGCTCGCCATCCAAATACCTATTGCAAAACCAAAAAGTCCTATTGCCATCATTAAACGTGCATCCATTCGTGCTGAAAGAAATCCAGCAAGCGGGGCAGTTAATAACATGACGAATCCTGAAAGAAACAATGTTTCTCCAATCATGAGGGCATCAAAGTGGCGGATTTGGCTTAAATAGACAGGATAAAGGTACGTGAGTCCATAAAGGCCTATTCCCAATGAAAAGGAAAAAATGGATGCAGCTGAAAAATTAAAATTAGAAAAAGTAGAGAGATCTACAATGGGTTCTTTTACTGTAAAAGCACGCCAGAAGAATAAGGCTGCAGCAAGAATCATGGTAATGAACAAATCCCGAATCAGCGTATCACTCAGCCAATCATGACGTGCTCCTTCTTCTAGAATATACTCTAAAGTTCCCAAGAAAGTAGCCATAGAAATGAATCCTAACCAATCAAACTTCTTCATTAAAGAGGGATCAGCTTTATCAAAATCAATTAACTTCCAAGCGAGAATTGAGATGATAATCCCGCAGGGTACATTGATGAGAAAGAGCCAATGCCATGATGAGAGATGACAAATATAGCCTCCCACGGTTGGACCAATGGTGGGGGCCAATGTTGCTACTAGTCCAACAATAGGGGTAACAATTGGGCGTTTGGACGGAGGAAAAAGAACATAAGAGGCGACAAAAACGCTTGGGATAATTCCTCCACCAATAAAACCTTGTAGTGCGCGATACAAAATCATCTCTCCAATAGATGTTGCTGTTGCACAAAGAACAGAAGTAATCGTAAACCCGATCGCTGATATGGTGAAGAAAACACGTGTTGAAAGCAATCTTCCTAAAAATCCAGAAAGCGGCAACATGATGACTTCAGCGATGAGATAGGAAGTTTGAACCCATGAAATTTCTTCAGAGCTTGCTGTAAGACCCGCTTGAATTTCAGCTAAAGAAGAGGAAACGATTTGGATATCTAAGATTGCCATAAACATGCCAAAAGACATAGCAATAAAAACTACAATTTTGCGCATTCCTATGCGTTCTTGAGACTGTATGAGCTCTGGTATGGAAGATGTCATAGTAAGATTTTCTACTTTTTTATAAGAGACTTTTATCTTGTGGCTTTGTACGTGTATCAATTTTCACTGAAACACTCATTCCTGCTCGGATATGTCCGGTTTTTAAAACTTCTTCTGGAATAGAAATACGTACGGGAATGCGCTGGACAATCTTTGTAAAGTTACCGGTAGCATTTTGTGGAGGCAGAAGAGAAAAAACAGCGCCTGTTGCGGGCGAAATAGAAAGCACTGTTCCTGTAAAAACATCATCTTCGAAGGCATCAACAGAAATATAAGCTTTTTGTCCGGTATGAATGTCTTGTAGCTGTGTTTCTTTATAGTTTGCTTCAATATAAAGTGCATGTATGGGGACTAACGCCGCAAGACGTTGGCCATTTACAACAAAATCTCCCGTTTTTGCTGTTAAATTTCCTATAACTCCATCAAATGGCGCTCGTATAATGGTCGAATCAAGATCACGTTGTGCTTTTTTACGCGAGAGCTCTAAACTCTTTGTTTCGCTTTCTGTTTCACTTCGTTGTGCTTCTAGCACTCGGATATTTGCACGTGCTGAAGCCATTTTTGCATCCGCTCTGTTAACATTTGCAATGGCTTGTTCATAAGCGGATTTGGCATCATCAACATTGGATTGAGGAGCATAACGATTGGCTTTCAGTTCTGTTACACGTTTTAAGGTGAGTTGTGCATTGGTTGCTATGGCTGAAGCGGCTGCTTTTTGTGCTTTTGCATCATCTAAAGAACTACGAGCGGCTGTGATTTGCGCATCAATGCGTAGAAGTGTTTTTTTCTGTGTGTTAAGATGCGCTTCTGTTTGATCCAAGGCTATTTTATAATCACCATTGTCTAGGTAAAATAAAACATCGTCCTTTTTTACAACTTGGTTGGCTTTAATGGCAATTTTTTCAATATACCCATTTAATTTAGTCGCAATAGCGGCTATATCTCCTTGCACATAGGCATCTTCAGTGGACAGCATATAACGCCATTGCGTCGTCCACTTATAGCTAAACCAAAGTACAAAAAGCGCAAAGACGATAAGAAGAGCCTTGATTACTTTTTTTCGTTTCGTTTTATCGAGATTTTTTGTTGAAAAAATGGTCTCAGATACGGACATGATTTTATACTTTCAATATTTATGTTCTAACGAGTATAATAAGCCTCTCACTCTAGGGTAGGGTGATATATGCACGGACGATAAGAGCTTTTCCAACAATAAGGCGATTCCTGCTACATAATGCTAAATATATAAACTTGCAAGTTAGAGATCTTATTTCCAAGTTAGATGTCTTATTTTATTGCGCATTTTTTACAAAGACCTCGTACTTCTAGGGTGCTTTTGTGTGCTTGGAAGCCAACCGCTTGAACCATCTGTTTTAAACTTGATACAATCGTTTGATTTTGTATTTCGTTGACTGTGCCACAGTTTAGGCATCTTCAGTGGACAGCATATAACACCATTGCGTCGTCCACTTATAGCTAAACCAAAGTACAAAAAGCGCAAAGACGATAAGAAGAGCTTTGATTACTTTTTTTCGTTTCATTTTATCGAGATTTTTTGTTGAAAAAATGATCTCAGATACGGACATGATTTTATACTTTCAATATTTATGTTCTAACGAGTATAATAAGCCTCTCACTCTAGGGTAGGGTGATATATGCACGGACGATAAGAGCTTTTCCAACAATAAGGCGATCCCTGCTACATAATACTAAATATATAAACTTGCAAGTTAGAGATCTTATTTTCAAGTTAGATGTCTTATTTTATTGCGCATTTTTTACAAAGACCTCTTACTTCTAGGGTGCTTTTGTGTGCTTGGAAGTCAACCGCTTGAACCATCTGTTTTAAACTTGATACAATCGTTTGATTTTGTATTTCGTTGACTGTGCCACAGTTTTCGCAAATTATAAACGTTGTAAGTTCATGTTGACAGTTTTCAGGGTGTAAACAGACCATAAAGGCATTTACACTTTCAAGACGATGAATACACTTTAACTGTACGAGTTTTTCTAACGCACGATAAACTTGGAGAGGTGCGCGAAAACCTTCTTCGCGTAAGTGATTGAGAATCGCATAAGCACTTAAAGGCCCTTTTGCATTTTTTAAAGTATTTAAAACCAATGTTTGGTTACGCGTCAGTTTAGATGACATGGACATCTTCCTTTTGCTCCCATGGAAAAGCATAAAGCGTGTAAGATATTTATGCAATGGTGATTATAGAATATGTACTCTAATCTTTAGCCGTTTACATGACATCATTGCGATATGTAAGAAAAGTTGCAACCGTTGTGAGGGGAGGGGTATTATAATCTGAAAGCCGCTGCTATCCAGCAAGAAACTTTTATACGCTTCTTATTTTTCCAATAATGTCTTGAAATAGGATTTTTTGTTACAATATTTTATTGGAAATGTTTGGGTTATTTTATTTAAA